>DAOWFN010000033.1 GCA_030637945.1 Gammaproteobacteria bacterium | reverse complement strand
GGCTTCTATCAAGATTTTTTCGACGTCAGAAATGACGTGTGCAGCTATCTCAGTTTCTCCTGAGAGAAGTTGATGTTGTATTGTAACGGAAAGGTTTTGTTGCCAGTCACCGCCGCTTCCTCCATCAGCAATCTGGTTATCTGCCAGTAGTTCTGCTGGTAAGTCAGACATGTGTACTGTTTGCCCTGAGGTCATCACCGCAAGCCAGTGACAGGTGTTTTCTAATTGTCTGACGTTACCCGGCCAATTGAGAGAAGTTAAATAAGTCATCGTTTTAGCGTCGATCGCTTTTGGCTGAACATCATTATCATCGATGGCTAGTTCTTTAAGGGCGCGTTGTAGAAATAAGTTTAGAAGTGCCGGGATATCTTCTTTTCGTTCACGCAGTGCGGGTAATCGAATTCGGATCACATTAAGCCGGTGAAATAAATCTTCGCGGAATAAACCTTTTTTAACGTGTTCATCCAGATTTTGATGGGTGGCAGCAATAACGCGAACGTTTACTTTTATCGGCGTGTGTCCGCCTACGCGGTAGAAGACGCCGTCTGATAGAACACGTAATAAACGGGTTTGTAATTCCGCCGGCATGTCACCGATCTCATCTAAAAATAATGTGCCGCCATCTGCCTGTTCAAAGCGGCCTTTACGTAATGCCTGCGCGCCAGTAAAAGAGCCTTTTTCATGGCCAAATAATTCTGACTCTAATAATTCTTTTGGAATCGCTGCTGTATTTAAAGCGATGAAAGCCTTGTCAGAACGAGGGCTATGTTTATGCAGTGAAAGGGCAACGAGTTCTTTACCAGTACCTGACTCACCGGTTATCAAAACACTGATAACAGATTTTGACAGTCGACCGATAGTGCGGAACACTTCTTGCATCGCAGGCGCTGCGCCAATAATCTCAGGGCTGTCTTTGTCATTTATGAGGTTGCCTGTAGATGTTTGTTTTTTGTTGCAAGCACGTTGTGCAATTTCAACAGCGTCATCAATATCAAAGGGCTTTGGTAAATATTCAAATGCGCCACCTTGATAAGCAGAAACAGCACTATCTAAATCAGTGTGTGCGGTCATAATGATAACGGGTAGCTCTGGATAATCAGTTGAAAGATGTGACAGTAATTCCAGACCATCTATTCCCGGCATACGGATATCGGTAATTATTGCGTCAGGCTCTCCCTCTTTTAATTTTTTCAGAATGGTGTTGGCATTATCGAAGCTGGTAACTAAAAAATCAGCACCTTCGAGCGCTTTTTGCAAGACCCAGCGGATCGAATCGTCATCATCAATAATCCAGATATGGCGTTGTGAAGTCATAAGTTGTTTCCATTATGAAGATTGATGGGCAGTAAAATAGTAAAGATCGTCTTTCCCGGTCTGCTGTTAAATTCTATGAGTCCGTTATGTTGTTGTACCAGTGACTGTGCGATTGATAGTCCAAGACCAGTTCCCTCTGCATGCCCGGTAATCATCGGCATGAATATTTTTTCCTGTAATTCTTTCGATACGCCACTGCCATTGTCTTCTATATCGATTCGGGCGACGAGAGGGTATGTTTGTGTGCCTATCTGGCAGTTTCTTTTTGTCCGTGTTTTGAATTTAATCTTTCCATCGTTTATGCCTGAAACAGCGGTTACAGCATTGCGCGTGATGTTTAAGATGATCTGAATCATCATCTCTTCATCAGCGTGCAGTTCAGGAATACTAGGATCATAATCAGCTGAAATTTTAATATTGTTGTTTTCTGCCATTACCAGCTGGCGAACATGTTCCAGGATTTTATGTATATTAATATCGCTTTTTGTAGGAATATCTTTAGGGCCGACCATCCGGTCAAGTAAGTTCTTTAAACGATCGGCCTCATTAATAATAATCTGTGTGAATTGCCTGGTGCTGTCGCTATCAAGTTCTCTTTCGAGTAATTGTGCTGAGCCCCGTATTCCACCAAGTGGATTTTTGATCTCATGCGCAAGTCCACGCAATAGGCTTTTGCTGGCTTCGTATTGGCTGAGTATGCTTTCTTCGTGAGAAATTTTGTGATGTGTTTTTAAGCGGATAAATTCGAGCAATAAGAAGTTGCCTTCACCCGGATATTGAATGGGCGATACTGAGTAATCTACATCGATGGTCGTGTGATTGTGCAAGCGTAACTGATCATCGTAGACGGTGTACGGGTGGTCAGAAATTAATGAGCGTTCCAGTCGGTCGAAAAACTCATGTTCGTTAGTTATCAGGTCACGAATATTTTTTTTAGCGGCACGTGTATTGCTGATATGGAATAACATCTCGGCTGCGGGGTTGATGCATTTAACCTGCAGGTTGTCTCCGATCACGATGACAGCAGAGTGCAGGTTATCAATGATTGTTTGAGGCGAATTGTATTCAGTTGCGACCATGATGGGTTTTATGCAATAAATGAACCAGTATCACTATAAAAAGGTACAATTTTTTCTATAGGTGTTTCAATGGTTTACAGATGTAAGCAATAACAATGTTGTACCAAAAAGGATTAATATGATTATATCGCACCATTGTGGTGCATTGCTAGTGCTATGGAAGTTTGTGAATTGTTTTAGAGCGCCGGCCTTCTGACGACGGACTTCTTGATGTGCACGATGATCGCCCGGCTACGTACGACTATTTTTCCTTCTTTGTCTCTAACCTGTGCCTGCAATTGATGCGCGCCACGGTCAGTTTGTCCGATTTGCATGGAGGTGCTCTGGCTATTTTCTACTACGGGTTTGCCATCCATTATTAACCACGCAGTATGACCTTCTGCCGTGTTTAAACCCGGTTTTAACTGTAATGTTACGTTCAGCTGCGGTTCGTTCCAGATAGTCTGATTATTTGTAGGTGAGATGATATCGAAATCTGTGTATTTGAATTCAGCGGGTTTTTCTTCCTCAGTAACTTTCTTTTTCTGCTTAGCCTTTGGTGCATCAGCGATACTGAGAGATGGTGGAATGAATTTTTCTGCATTGTGAAAAGGCTGATCTGAATAAAAGACGTTACCCTCGGCATCCAGTCCTTTGTACAGTTCCGCGTGGGCGACAAAGGTAAAGAGAGGTACAGACAGCAGTAAGCTTTTTAACGCGATATCGTTCATATTCATAAGCATAGCGTCTGACTGCCTTTATCGCAATAAAAAAACCTCCCACAATTGCGGGAGGTTTTTTACTGTATTCAAGCTGTTAGCGACACCCATACCG
>DAOWFN010000160.1 GCA_030637945.1 Gammaproteobacteria bacterium | reverse complement strand
AGGAGGTGTGACATGCGACAAAGAAAACCTTATAAACGTTACAGTCCTGAATTCAAACGTGAAGCTCTCAAGCGAGCCACAGAAGAAGGTGTGACGGATAAAGCCGTCTGTAAAGAACTAGATATTAGTACTCGACAGTTACGTCGTTGGCGAGATGAATTCAGGTTACTAGGCAACGATGCCTTTCCTGGACAAGGCCGTAGCCGCGATGAAGAGATTACTAATCTCAAACGAGAATTAGCGAAAACCAGGCAGGAACGGGATTTTTTAAAGGAAGCGGCGATTTACTTTGCAAAAGATTCGAAGTGAAGTACCAATGCATTGAAAGTCGTCGCGAGCTGTTCCCTGTCAGGATGATGTGCAGACTACTGCAGGTATCGAAGAGTGGTTATTACGCTTGGCGTACACGTCCTGAAAGTAAAAGATCGGAAACGGATCGTGAGCTAATCCCTATCATTAAGCGCCTTCATAGCGAAAGTGGCGGCGTTTATGGGAGCCCTAAAATACAATCAGATCTTAAGGATGAAGGTTACCATTGTGGCCGCCGAAAAGTAGCACGATTAATGCGTTTATCCGGTCTAAGAGGATGTCCCAAGAAGCGGTTTAAAGTGACAACTAAACGAGATCCCAGTCATCCCGTAGCAAAGAATTTACTCAATCAAAACTTCACAATCAAACAGCCAAATCAATGCTGGGTCGCGGATATTACTTACATTCCAACGAACCAGGGGTGGCTGTTTCTAGCGATAATAATGGATCTGTTTTCACGACGAATAGTTGGTTGGTCGATGAGTCGCTGGATAAGTCGACATTTAGTTATTGATGCGCTCAGAATGGCAATCGCTATACGACACCCGAGTGGTTCATTAATCCATCACTCAGACCGAGGCGCCCAATATACCAGCGATGGCTTCAGGAACGAGCTGGATAAATATGGTATTGAGTGCAGCATGAGTGGCAGAGGAAATTGTTATGATAACGCTGTTGCGGAGAGCTTCTTTGGGCTCTTGAAAAGAGAAAGAGTTAATCGGGTTAGATACCGAACGCGAGATGAAGCTCGGAGTGACTTGTTTGATTATATCGAATGCTTTTATAATAAAAAACGCCGACATGGTTATCTCAATAACTTAAGTCCTGCGGCTTACGAAGAACTGCAAAGTGGTCTATTTTGAACCGTCCATTAAATCGAGGCAAAACCAAACACCACAAAGCGGACCTCTGGGAAATAGGTTTGACAGAGATAAATCGACCCATCTCGGACATTCTCATTAGTGAATAAGGTTGCTAACGTGAAGTACGCTACCACCAGAGACTCAGTAATGCTGAAAACCCAAACAAGATAAACAAAGACCCGCTTATTCGATGAAGCAGGGTTATTGAAACACGTTGCATGATCGTCCGACCCGCCAGAACGCCAATACCAGAGGTAACAGCCAGTGCCAGAGTAGAGCCTAACCACACAGCTGCAATATCTGATGTGCTTGCTAATCCGGCAACGGCAATCTGTGTTTTGTCACCAAACTCAGCCAGTGTGATTAACAGAAATGTACTAAAAAAAATACCGTGGTTACCTTTATCATTAATAATGTCATTATCTTCTTCAATATCACTGCCACTTAAAGCGTGGGCACCAAACAGTAGAAACAACACACCAACAACAGCGGTAACAACTTGCTCAGGTAGCCAGTTTGCAACTGCAGCGCCAACTAAAACGGCGGCCAGGTTGAGTAAAGCAAAAGCTGTTATCGCACCCATAAGAACAGGCATTGCACGATAGCGTACCGCGAGAGCGATGCAGACTAGCTGGCTTTTGTCACCTATCTCTGCAAGTGTGATTAAAGAAAAACTTGAAACAAGCGCAACGGGGAACGATGAAAAGGTTTCCAGCATAAAAGTTGAATATCAGGTCTGTTATGAATCATGAACGTAAAGCGAAGCCAGACACAACATGCCTCAGTAAAGTGGTTGTTCGTTTTGGCTTCGTTAATGCTTGTTTACGGTAATGATGCAGGATCAGTGAAAACCCAGTCACGATTCTTTACAGGTGTATGACAATTGGTACAAACCTGCATCCCCTTATCAAAGGGTTTTTGCTCCAGTCCTACCCAGCGAGCCCACCCCCAGCCATAACTGTCGCTATATTTTTTTGAGTCTTTGAACATGAACTCAGCATGGACGAATTTCCCTGGTGTAGTAGCGGTCTTCCAGTCTTTCAACTGGGTATCTTTCCAAACCACCTTGCCAAGAATGGTGTTATCTGGCCATGGATTGGTGTTACCAGATCGCGCAGCCTTCGCCGCCACATCATTACCCAGTATCACCCTTATCGTATTGTTGTCTGTGCGATGTGATACGGCAATGGTCGCCCAGTTCTGCCATCCATCAGGATAGTCAACGCCGTGAGAGGGGGAGGATGTTTTATCTGCTGCATGAACTTCAATCGTTATGGCTGCAAGCATTATTGCCAAGAGCTGGAGTTTTATTATCATAGTTTTTGACCTGCTTTTAAGGTTTTTTTGGAACATCTACACAATTGATTGTAAATTAACGAGTCTTAAAAATCCATTTAGATACCATTAGCCGATGGAATGATAGCGGCAGTTTTATTGCTGCCGTTTTAACAATGTGTTTCGCTCGCCTTTATCATTTTTTACTGCAAATTACAGAATGAGGAAAAAATTAGCTTTTGCTGCTCTTAAATCTGGCCTGTCATTTTATGTTGTGCTTTTGGGAAAAGGGTGGTTATCGTTGTTGGCAAGGGTGAATAGCAGCTACGACTATTTAACATTGATGTTACTTCTGGATACGGGTGAAAATCGATTCAGGCAGTGGGCGATTGGAACTACGTTATTCTTGATGCTGGCTATGGTGTTCGTATTTTTGGCGTGGAAAAATATTTTATAAGATCACCCTAATCTTGACTTAAGCAAAGGTTCTTCTGATAAAAGCTTAATATATTGAAAGAGTGCATTATACAGTCGTTGAGGTTATGCAGTTATTTGGAAAATTCGGTATTGTTACGCAATATTCAAATTGAAGCAGTTTCATGATTAATGGCTAGAAGTTTGAACCGTTAGTAAAATTTTTAAGTAGGTGGAAATGCTATGCAAAGATTTAAAAATATTCTTCTTTTCTGTGATTTTGATACAAAGCAGCATCTGGCTGTGGAGCGTGCGGTATCCCTGGCTAGGCAGAATGATGCGCGGCTGATGGTGATTGCTGTAGTCAAAGAAATCCCTTCGGAAATGGGCATGGCTATCACTGCTGTGACGCCTCAGGAGCTTTTTGAGTTGGTGATCAATGATCGGCAGGAAAAGGTCGATGCTCTTGTCGCCAATATGAAGGAACAGGGAATCGACGTAGAATCCATGGTCATTACCGGCACACCGTTTATGGAGATTATCCGCCAGGTGTTACGTGACCAACACGATCTGGTTATTCTGGCGACGGAAGGCAAAGGCGGCCTCAAGGAACGATTATTTGGCAGCACCTCTATGCACCTGATGCGAAAATGCCCCTGTCCGGTGTGGGTGGTCAAAGCCACAAAACGTACAAAATACAAAAAAGTCATGGCCGCAGTTGATGTCTCAAGTGACTCTCCTAGTGACAAAAATCGGAATTCACTCAACTCACTAATCATACAACTGGCAAGCTCCCTGGCTCGGATGGACAATAGTAAGTTCCACGTTGTTCAAGTTTGGTCGGTATATGGTGAGGGGTATATGCAAGTGCGTGGTAACATGAGTGATGAATCACTCCATGAATTACGCAAACGAAACAAACAGGAATATGCATCCCGACTTGACCACTTGCTTGCCAGCATAGATCTGAAAGGAATTATTAGCCGCCGGCATATGCCGAGAAATATGGATGTTCCCAAAGCCATTATAAAACTGGCGAAAAGCAAAGCCATCGACCTGCTGGTTATGGGCACCGTTTGCCGTACCGGTCTCGCTGGATTTATTATCGGCAATACCGCGGAAAAAGTGCTAAGCGAAGTGAACTGCTCCGTGCTAACGGTCAAGCCAGAAGATTTCGTCACACCTGTGACGCTGGAAGATGAATGATGCATAATTTAGAGTATTTCGCTAAATGATTTTTTGACCGTATGTGAATATTTAAATGAATGACAACCTTACATGGTTATTGGATGTTACCGTTATTGAATGGTTGATCATACTGGCTATGGTGCTCATTTTGATTGTGGTGGGTATTTTGGTTTCACTTCAAACAGTTAAAACCTTTAGAAAGCCAAATGGTCAACCGGACAATCCGGTTTCATCATCAGAAAGTTGGCATAGTGAAAGCAATGAATTTGTTTTTTCGTCATTGCAAACGACTGTCGACGGCCTATCTAAAGAAGAGATTAACAAGCGACTGATTAAATACGGCCCCAACCGAATCCCTGAAACAAAAACACGTGGCCCATTGTTGCGGTTTCTTTATCAGTTTCATAATGTGCTGATCTATGTACTGATTGTAGCGGCTGTCGTTACCGCTATATTGCAGCACTGGGTAGATGCAGGTGTTATTTTTGGTGTTGTACTTATTAATGCTGTAATAGGTTTCGTGCAGGAAGGTAAGGCTGAAGATGCGTTACGTGCTATACGGCAGATGCTTTCACCGAATGCCATGGTCATGCGTGGTGGTCGACAACTAACTCTACCGGCAGAAGAACTGGTGCCTGGTGATATTGTTTTATTGCAATCTGGCGATAAAGTTCCGGCTGACTTACGCCTGTTTCGTGTCAAAGGACTGCAAGCGCAGGAAGCGGCGCTGACGGGTGAGTCAATGGCGGTGGGTAAAATCACTGATACTGTTGCTGAGGAGGCAGTGATTGGTGATCGACGTAACATGGCTTTTTCGGGAACGATCGTGACCCAGGGTCAGGGTGCTGGCATGGTGGTTGCCACCGGTGCACAAACACAACTTGGTCATATTAGTACACTGGTCGCTGATGTAGAAAATGTGACCACACCGCTGTTGCGACAGATGGCGCAGTTCGGACACACGCTTACCATTGGTATCCTGATTATCGCTGCACTCAACTTTGTCTTCGGGGTGTGGGTTCATGATTATCTTTTGACTGATATGTTTCTTGCATCAGTTAGTCTTGCAGTGGCAGCTATACCCGAAGGTTTGCCTGCCATTATGACGATAACGTTGGCTATCGGTGTGCAACGTATGGCACGACGAAATGCCATCATTCGTAAACTTCCTGCGGTTGAGACGCTGGGAGCGGTAACAGTCATTTGTTCGGATAAAACCGGTACTTTGACGCGAAATGAAATGACGGTACGTAATATTTCGACTTCTCAGAATTTATTTGAACTTGCCGGTACGGGTTATGATCCGCATGGTGCGATTTCACTGGATAAAAAAGATGTTCAGGCAGAGGATCGTCCGCTGCTGTCAGAGGCACTGCGTGCTGCAGTACATTGTAATGATGCAGCGTTAGAAAACAATAACAACGACTGGTTGGTTCATGGCGATCCGATGGAAGGTGCACTGCTGGTGGCAGGATTAAAGACCGGTCTGGATTTAGAACTGGAAGCAAAAAATTATCCACGTACGGATCTTATCCCGTTTGAATCAGAACATCGCTTTATGGCAACGCTACACCATAGTCATAAGAATGAGGCTTTCATTTATCTTAAAGGTGCGCCTGAACGTGTTTTAGAAATGTGCGCTTATCAACGAAGTTATGATGGTGAACAGTCCCTGGATAAAGATTACTGGCTGGCACGTTTAGAGGAAATGGCAGACCGTGGTCAGCGGGTACTGGCCATTGCGGTTAAAGCGGTAGCCAGAGATCAGCTAGAGCTTAATTTTGAAGATGTAGAAGATGGTCTAACCATGTTGGCTTTGTTTGGCCTTATTGATCCGCCGCGAACAGAGGCAATTAAGGCGGTGCAGACCTGTGACAGAGCAGGTATCTGCGTGAAGATGATTACCGGAGATCACGGCATCACGGCTCGTGCTATCGCTCGCCAACTTAGACTTGGCAATGTTGATGACATTCTTACTGGGCAAGACATTGATCTAATGAGTGAGGACGATTTACGGAAGTCAGTATTAGAGGTGGATGTTTATGCACGGGTTAATCCTGAGCACAAACTGCTTTTAGTCAAGTTATTGCAGGAGCAGGGCAAGATCGTTGCCATGACCGGTGACGGTGTAAACGATGCACCTGCGTTGAAGCGCGCTGATGTCGGCATAGCCATGGGACAAAACGGAACGGAAGCTGCCAAGGAAGCGGCGGAAATGGTTTTGGCCGATGATAATTTTGCTTCTATTGCTCACGCTGTAGAAGAAGGACGTACCGTTTACGACAACATCAAAAAAGCCATTCTTTTTATCTTACCGACCAATGGTGGTGAGGCACTGATTATTCTTGCTGCAATACTGTTTGGTTTTAAGCAACTGCCATTAATACCGGTGCAAATCCTCTGGGTGAATATGATAACTGCGGTTACCTTAGCACTGGCACTGGCATTTGAACCACCAGAAAAAAATGTTATGTTGCGCCCGCCGCGTGATGCGCACGAGCCGATGCTGACTCCGCATTTTATCTGGCGAATTAGCTTTGTCTCAATAATTTTAATGAGCGGTACCTTTGGGCTTTTTCTATGGGAAATGGATAACGGCGCCAGCATCGAACATGCACGAACCGTTGCGGTAAATACACTGGTGATGTTCGAGATTTTTTACCTGTTTAATTCGCGTTATATTACGGCTTCAGTATTTAACTGGGCAGGGTTTACCGGTAACCGTTATGTACTTATCGCTATCGTCATCCTTGTTATTTTTCAAATGGGTTTTACTTACCTTGCGCCGATGCAACTCTTATTTGGCACTACATCGATTGGCATAGAAATATGGTTACGCATTTTGCTGGTTTCTTCTTCGGTACTATTTCTTGTTGAATTAGAAAAATATTTTGCACGGCAAATGGTTGCACGTAAATCGTAGAGGAATATTATATGCAAGGAGTGAAAAAAATTTCAATTTATAACGTGCAAAATTGCAGGGTAATGAAAAATGAAAAGGTGCTGGCACGATTGCAGAACTGTCAGTGTAAGCTACTATCTGTGACCGAAGCTGATCGGTTGACGGACATTGTCATCCTCGACAATATTATGGAGTTAATCATGATTCAGGCCGCCTTGCAGGAAGGGCTCGAACTAACGAAGATGCAAGCTTAAATCATGACAATAATCCTGTCAGTCGCATTCTGGATTAGTGTCTACCTGGTGCTGGTGTTGTCGCCACTGCTGATACTGATGCTCGGGGAGATCCCTCCCGGTTCCGGATTTTGGTGGGATTTTTCTATGGCGCTGGGATTCTCAGCCATGGCCATGATGGGCGTCCAATTCCTTCTCACCGCCCGTTTTCAGCGCGCCAGTGCGCCTTTTGGCATCGACATTATTTACTACTTTCATCGTTATCTGGCACTGATAGCGCTTGGCCTCATCTCTCTGCACTACATTATCATTCGTATCAATAATGCAGATGTTTTAGGCGCTATTAATCCTCTGCTTGCGCCCTGGTATATGACTGCCGGTCGTGTTTCATTTGTGTTATTTGCAATGCTTGTCATCACATCGCTGTGGCGTAAACAGCTGCGCATTCACTATGATGAGTGGCGTATGTTACATATAGGTATGGCGATGACCGGATTTTTTCTGGCGTTGGGACATATTGAGGGCGTGGGTTATTATATCGATGCACCCGCCAAACGCTGGTTGTGGACCAGTTACACTTTGTTCTGGTTGTGGTTGATTATTTACCTGCGATTGATCAAACCCTGGCGGATGCGCAGTAAGCCATACCAGGTAGTAGAAGTGCGTGAGGAACGCGGCAATAGCTGGACTCTGGCGCTAGAACCAAACGGTCATGATGGCTTGTCTTTTAAATCTGGGCAGTTTGCCTGGCTGACACTGCGTCATTCTCCCTGGCATATCAAAGAGCATCCTTTTTCATTTTCTTCCAGTGCTGCCGATCATGGTCGTCTGGAGTTCACTATTAAAGAATTGGGCGACTTCACCCGTACTATCAAAAATATTCAAGTCGGAGAAACGGCATATCTGGACGGCCCGTATGGTGTCTTTAGTGTAGAGCAATATCCAAACTCGTCAGGGTTTGTTTTCATCGCCGGAGGTGTAGGTGCCGCACCTGTTATTAGCATGTTGCGCACTTTGGCGGATCGGCATGAGCATCGGCCACTTTGGTTTATATACAGCAACAACTGCTGGCAGGATGTGATTTTCAGAGAGGAGCTGGAAGTTTTAAAAAAACGACTGGATCTACGTCTGGTGCATATATTAACCGAACCGCCGCCTGATTGGAGAGGTGAATCCGGCTTTATT
>DAOWFN010000124.1 GCA_030637945.1 Gammaproteobacteria bacterium | reverse complement strand
TTTTATTGGCTTCTAGCTGCTGCATATGCGTTTCCGGAAAACCACCACCGATAAATAAAGCATCGACATCGGGAAATTCGCTGTCTCTACAGGGGTCAATTTCGATTAGCCTGGCACCCGCATCTTGTAATGCCTGTAGATCATCAGGGTAATAAAAACCAAAAGCTGAACAGCGGATCAGTCCTAGATTAATAACAGGCTCGGCTTTACTGGTCGCTTGAATATCAAGTGGCTCTCCCGAAGCAGGTAATTCGTTAGCCTGATTTGCAATGTCTAATACAGCATCAAGGTTGACCTGTTCAGTTATCGCATTAGCCAGTAAGTAGATCTTTCGTGTGCAGAAAGGATCTTCGTGACCAGGCACTAATCCCAGGTGGCGTTCTTCGATGTCAAACCGTTCATCATTATGTATCGCGCCAACCACGTCGACATCAGTGTAATGCTCGATGACATTGCGCAGTTTGCTCTCATGGCGTGAGCCGCCAAGCCGGTTGAGAATGACACCTTTGATCGAAACATTTTTATCAAATGCCTGGTACCCCAATATCAGAGGAGCGATACCACGAGTCATACCCCTTGCATTCAAAACCAGTATTACAGGGGTTTGCGTCAATGTGGCTAATGCAGCATTGCTGTTGCTGCCATCGAGATCAAGGCCGTCATACAGGCCTTTGTTTCCTTCAATCAGGGCGATATCTGCATCCTGTGATTTATTTTGCATCAGCAAAAGTATTTCTTCACGTTCCATGGTGTAGAAATCGAGGTTATAGCAACTACGACCGGTCGCCTGCGCTAACCAGTAGGGGTCGATGTAATCAGGGCCTTTTTTAAAACTTTGGACAGCCAGACCACGTTGTTTTAGAGCAGCGCACAGACCGATGCTAACGGTAGTTTTACCTGAAGACTTGAGAGCGGCTGAGATAAAAAGGCGTGATGACATGGTTGAGGATTATAGCTTATTCGACCAATCGTGAATTAGTGAACAGAGAAGCGTAAAAGAAAAGATTATTAGTCCACAGATGGACGCAGATAAACACAGATGTTTAAAACAAAAAAGTCCTTTATCTGCGTTTATCTGCATTCATCTGTGGATGAGTTTGTTCTTTAGTTTTATTTTGCAGAATGAGGGTCAGCAACTGAATCTGCAAGAGATACAGGTAAGAAACGTAAAACTTTAAGTGCAAAGGCCACGATGAACAGTGTCATCGCAATACCGCCAAGGCCTAACAGGATTTCAGGCAGGCTAGGTGTGTAGCTGTTAACTGTGCCGTCGTAGAAAGAGCTGCTTACTTCATAACCAGGGAATATCTCCAGTGGAAATGCCTGGCCTGCAATTAAGATCGTGTAGATTTTAGAGAAACCGCCAACGATAACCATTGTGCAGATTAAGCCCAATGTATTTCGGCAATTTTTAACACCCGGTGCATAAATTAATATAAGTGGGATTATGCCACCGATCAGAATCTCACCAATCCAGAAGATGTTGGTGAGTATGCCGCCATCTAATAGCAGGAATTTTTCTACTTCATGGTGTTGTGTGGCATATAAGTTAGTTAGATGATAAACCGTAGTAAAATAGAGTACTGATGCGACGAAGATGCCCAGTAGGTTCCTTAAGCGGTTTACAACAACATCACCTAATTCCATGCCTGTCCATTTGTAAGATGCCATTAGTACTAGCAGGAAAATAGCCAGACCGAAAGAGAAAGACATGATGATAAACATCGGTGCCATCAGAGCAGCGTCATAAGCCGAACGAGCAACCAGAAAGCCGAAGATTGAACCCGTACCAGTGGTAAGGATCAAACGCCATACGAAAGCAGAGAAGCCGGCGTAAGGTTTAAATCTGTATACGCTGTGATCCATCATGGTCCACAGATAAACACCAACAAAACCAAAGAAACCGGTGTATAAAATAATGTTCCAGGCAAAGATCGATTTGAAGTTGTAATAGGTCATAGCGATGATCAAACGATCAGGACGACCAAGATCAAGCAATAGT
>DAOWFN010000069.1 GCA_030637945.1 Gammaproteobacteria bacterium | reverse complement strand
TGGAAAGATAACTGCTCCTGCGTTATCTTCATACCCCACATCCATGTAGGTAAAGGCGATGCGATTATATCCATGGATGGATGGGTAGATATATGCTCCTGCTATATCCACACTTCCACCATCCCTGGTGGTCGTATTCCGCAAGGAGCCATGGAAAGATAACTGCTCCTGCGTTATCTTCATACCCCACATCCATGTAGGTAAAGGCGGTGCGGTTATCTCACAGATAATTTCTTTAATTTACAAAAATAAAATCCATCAGCATCTTGCTCACCAGGTAATAATTGCCGACCGTAATCACATACCTTTCCCCAATCAGTATTTATTTTTATTTCAACCGCATCCTTTTGGATAACAGCATTATGCTCAATAAAATCAGCGATCTGATTTTGGTTTTCATCTTTAAATACTGAACAGGTGACATATAACAGCTCGCCACCTGGCTTCAATATCTGCCATGCAGACGATAAAATTTCAGACTGCAATTCCACCAGCTGATTTATATCCGATTCTCGTCGCAAGGTTTTAATATCAGGGTGTCGCCGGATGACGCCACTAGCAGAACAGGGGGCGTCGATGAGTATACGATCAAACGCATTACCATCCCACCAGTCCTTATATTTACGTGCATCAGCAACGATCAATTCTACTTTGCTGCCTTGACCGGCTGCATCTAAAAATTTCAACCGTTGCAAATTCTCCGACACACGCTGCATTCTTTTCTCATCTAATTCAACGGCAACCAGATGCTCTATCGCTTGATATCGCTCAAGCAGGTGACAGGTCTTACCGCCAGGCGCCGCGCATAGATCAAGCACTCGATGACCATCAGAGATATCGAGTAATTGCGCTGTTAATTGGGCACCAACATCCTGAACCGAGAGCGCGCCTTCGTTGAAACCAGGCAACGTCCTGACATCGACGCCATGCACCAGCTTTAAAGCATGGCCGGCTATCGAGGAAGCATCACTATCGATCCCCTGCTCTGTGAGTAACGTTTGATACTGGGTAGTAGTGCTTTGTGTCTGATTTACACGCAGCCAAAAAGCGGGCCTTTGATTATTCGCCTGCAAGATTTCCTGCCAGTCATCAGGCCAGTCATCTTTTATCTTCTTCAGCATCCAGTCCGGATGCGAATATTTCGCCTGCTCTTCATCTATCGAGGAAAGCAGTTTTTCTTTTTCTCGGGTAAACCGCCTTAGTACAGCGTTAACCAATGATGCCGCCCATTTTTTTCCTGACTTTCTCACCAGCTCGACTGCCTCGTTGATGATGGCGTAATCAGGCGTGCGACATTCTATTAATTCATACAGGGCCATCAGCAAAATTAACTGGATATCGATATCCTTCTGCTTTAATGGTTTAGACAATAATTTTGAAACCAGAAATTCCAGTTGCCAACGCCAACGCAACACACCGTTAATCACTTCGTTGGCCAGGCCACGATCACGACTATCCTCGAGATTATCAATTGTCTGCTGCTGCACCGCTGATAGCGACTGACCGCCAAAAACCTGTCTCAGTGTTTTTAAGCTCGCCTGTCTGGCGACACTGACTTTTGCTTTGCTGCCTTTAGCCTGTTTTGATTTTTTCTTTTTGGCAGGGGATGTATTTTCCACGATATTATCTCAACGATTGTCCCAGCAGAGAATTAGCGTTTAGAAAGTCAGCCGCTGACATCTTACGTTTACCTTCTGCTTGCAACTGCGTGATCCGAAGAACCTGTTCGCCAGTAACAACATCGATACCTGCAGACGCTGACTCCGCAATTACTGTACCCGGAACGAACTCTGATGCCGAAACATCTTGCGGGACCACCTCTGCCTGCCACAGGCGTAAATTTGATGGCTTATTATTTTTTACATAGCTGCAATAGGCAACCGGCCACGAATTATAAGCCCTTATCGCCCGTTGAATTTCTGCCGCCGACAGTGACCAGTCTATTTTTGCTTCCGCTTTATTTAACTTTGCCGCATAACAGGCAGCTGTTTCATCCTGTTCGACGCCATCATTCGTTTGCTCAGCGATTGCCGGCAAAGCCGCCATCAGTGTTTCAGCACCCAGCAGCATTAATTTATCGTGCAGACTAGTACCCGTATCGTCATCAGCAATATCACATTCTGCCACTGCTAACATATCTCCAGTATCAAGCCCTTCATCCATCTGCATGATAGTGATACCCGTTTTGTTATCACCCGCCAATATCGCTCGCTGTATAGGTGCAGCCCCTCGCCACCGCGGCAACAATGAGGCATGAATATTAATACAGCCCAGCCGCGGCGCCCCCAGCACGGCTGCAGGCAACAGCAGACCATAGGCTGTCACTACCATCAGATCAGCATTTAATGCTTTTAACGTTTCTTGCGCCTGCTCGTCTTTTAAAGAGTCTGGCTGATAAACAGGGATATCCTGTTGCAGGGCTTTTTCTTTTACGGGCGAAGCGTGCAACCCTCGACCACGACCCGCAGGACGGTCAGGTTGCGTATACACGGCAACGACGTCATGAGAAGACGCTATTAATGCCTCCAGTGCAGCAACAGAGAAATCCGGTGTACCGGCATAGATGATACGGAGATGATTACTCACTATTGTCTTTATATGGAAGCGTCAGAAAAATAAAAAATGCGGGGAATCAAAATCACAGAACAGCTTGTCGACTTTCTTCACGCTGCACTTTAAGCAGGCGTTTTTTGATGCGCTGTAATTTTAACGGTGACAGATAATCGACAAACAACTTACCTTTTAGGTGGTCCATTTCGTGCTGAATGCATACCGCCAGAAGCTCATTGGCTTCGAGTGTATATTCATCGCCGTTTTGGTCCAGCGCCTTAACGGTCACTTTTTCAGCACGTTCAACCATTTCATATATATCTGGCACCGACAGACAACCCTCGTCACAGCTCTCTGTGCCCTCTTCAGCGATGATCTCAGGATTGATCAGGCACAGGGGCTGATTTTTTTCTTCAGAAATATCAATCACGATAACCTGCTGGTGTACATCGACCTGAGTCGCGGCCAGGCCTATACCCGGCGCGATATACATGGTCTCAAACATATCATCGACCAGCTGTTTGATGGAATCGTCTACCTTTGCTACAGGTTTCGCCACTGTCCTCAGGCGCTTATCCGGGTAATGTAATATATCGAGTATTGCCATAATGCATCTATAAATATTGGCCTTTGTTACAGGCTAAGAATATCTGTCAAAAACGCGTGTAATCAGAGCGCACAGTGTTATTTCTGCTACACTCATTGAAAACTTGCTTTTAAAATCAAACCACCTACTAAACCATTGAGAATAGTAAGAAAAAATCAGGGAATAAAAAATAACAATGAATAAAGTGAATACTCCCAAATCAAGCATTATTGTACCCCTTTTCCTGCTTTCAGGGCTACTTACCATTATTGGTGGATGCAGCACATCTGAGACACGGCCTGTAGCAATGGCCGAACCCGCAGAACCGGTTACGATAGCAAAAACTGAAACCTCGCCTATAGCAATACCTGTACCCAAAAAAGAAATTCGCGTCAAAGCCTCCCATCCAAGACAGTACACAGTAAAAAAAGGGGATACCTTATGGGATATTTCCGGCTTGTTTTTACGAGATCCCTGGTACTGGCCTGAAATATGGCAAGATAACAGCCAGATTGAAAACCCGCATTTAATCTTCCCCGGTGATGTACTAACACTGGTGTATGTGAATGGACGTCCAACAATGCTGGTTAACGATGCACAGCACAGGGCAATAGCCAGCGGCAATGGTAACGTTAAGAGACTCAGCCCGACCGTACGCACATCTTCACTTAAAGCAAGTATCCCAACGATTCCGGGTGACGCTATAAGACAATTTCTGACCAGACCAAGAGTTGTAACCAAGGAGCAGCTAGCCGCCGCACCTCACATCGTGGCCAGTCAGGACAAACATCTGATCCTGGGAACAGGCAGCAGGGTTTACATAAGCGGTGAAATCGACAAAGAACGTGTCCGTTTCGCAATATTTAACCCGGGTGACGAATTACGCGATCCTGTATCAAATGAACTTTTAGGCTACGAAGCCAAATATGCGGGCGATGTACACATAACCGCATATGGTGAACCTGCTTCTGGCGACATTACTTATGCAGAGCGAGAAATTTTAATCGGTGATCGTTTATTACACGAAGATAGAAGTAAACGCGAAAATCAGTATTTCCCACACGTACCGGATAAAGACGTTGATGCACAAATAATATCACTGTACGACGCGTTGTTCGGCGTTGCCCAATATCAGATCGTCGTCATCAATAAAGGGGAGCGTGACGGTATAGAAATAGGCCATCTACTCGCCACCTTCACCAAGGGCGACACGGTTCGTGACCGCCATGACACTCGCAGCAACAAAAAAGTACAGCTGCCAAATGAGCGCAGCGGTCTAGTGATGGTTTTCAAAACCTTTGACCGCGTTAGTTACGCATTAACAATGGAATCAGAACGTGTCATCCATAAAAATGACGCCGTTCAGAAACCAAAATTCTAGGCCATCCTGGCTCCACTCTTAAAAAACTAAGGGGAAAGAATACTCAAGGGACTTCTTGAGCACGCAAAGCGATAATAAAGTATTATTCACGGATGAATAAACACAGGATTGAACCTGCAAGGAATGCAGAACACGATAACACCCTCCAAAACTGGCTATATCTACGTCATACAGCGGGCGTCGGCAACCAGACCTTTCACGCCCTGTTAGATGCATTCGGCAGCGTTGACGGTGTATTCAACGCCAGTCATAAACAACTATCTGCCATAACATCCGAAATAAGCATCAGATCCGCGATAATTAGCGCCCTCACCAGTGAACAACGGCCTGATATCAGTGCAGACCTCGCCTGGAGTCAGGACAGCAACCACCACATAATTACTCTGTCAGACGAAACCTACCCGGCTCAACTAAAAGAATTGGCAGACGCGCCACCCATATTATATGTAAGAGGTGACCCGGAATACCTGTTGCAGCCACAGTTAGCCATGGTTGGTACCCGCAACCCTACAGCCGCTGGTCGCAACACTGCCAGAGAATTTGCCCGCCACCTGTCCAATGCGGGAATTACCATCGTCAGCGGATTAGCTAGCGGTATTGATGGCGCTAGCCATGAAGGTGCCCTGCAGGGACTAGCCGGTACTATAGCGGTAGTGGCTCACGGTCTGGATATCGTCTATCCGGCGCAACATCAGCAACTGGCACAAAATATTACTGAACATGGTGCGGTTATCTCTGAAATGCCTATCGGCACCCAACCACAGCCCGGCCTGTTTCCGCGTAGAAATCGTTTGATCAGCGCACTCGCTTTAGGCACACTGGTGGTAGAAGCCGCACAAAAAAGCGGGTCATTAATCACCGCCAGATGTGCTCTGGAGCAAAACAAAGAAATATTTGCGATACCGGGATCGATTCATAACCCCATGGCCAGAGGCTGCCATCAACTCATCCGTCAGGGTGCAAAACTGGTAGAAACAGCAAACGATATACTGGAAGAACTGTGTTTATCCGGCAGCCAACCCCCTCACTATCCCCAAAAATCTGAAATAAATATCCAGGAAAACCCTAAAGATTCGCATCAGGCACTTGACCCGGATCACCAAAAACTGCTCAAATGCCTCGCCTATGAGCCTGCCAGTATTGACGAACTGGTGCTTAGCAGCAATTTTAGCGCTGCAGAAATTGCTTCTATGCTGCTTATTCTAGAGCTTGAAGGCATCGTCGTAAGCCAGGATGGGCGCTACACGCGTGTTAACTAACCATGCGTAACGCATTTATTTGTAAGTTGCTTTTTAGCCTTCTATATAAATTATTTCTGTAACACAGGATTTTGAATGATAATTAAACAATCCGTTGTTGATGTCTTAATGTTCCTTTTCGAACGTTATCTAGAAGACGATGAAACAAACGAGACCAGTAAAGTCACTGATAAACGTGACAGCATTCAACTTCGCCTGGAAGAAATGGGCTTTCATAATCAGGACATCAATCAAGCTTTTGACTGGCTGGAAGATCTCGCCGACCTGCAGGCAAACTTACTGGACGATCAGGCATTTATCGCCATTAAAGAAACCAGCACGCGCATTTATAGCGAAGAAGAGAAAAGACTGATCAGCCTGGAAAGTATCGGCTTTTTAAACTTCCTCGAAGAAATCAACGTACTGACATCTGCGACCCGCGAACTGATACTTGACCGTGTGATCGCACTGGGACAGCCACTGGATACTGAGCAGATAAAATGGATCATCATGATCGTGCTGCACACACAGCCCGGTGAAGAAAATACCCTTGCCCTGATGGAAGACTTTATCTTTGATGATACTGTCGATCGCATCCATTAAAACATTTTTGGTTTACTGACATAATCGTATGAGCAAAAACCTTGTTATTGTAGAGTCGCCCGCAAAAGCGAAAACTATCGAAAAATATTTGGGTAAAGACTTCAAAGTCTATGCTTCATATGGTCACGTGCGTGACTTGATACCAAAATCCAACGCGATCGATACCGAACATGACTTCGAGATGAAGTACCAGCTCATCGAACGCAACGAAAAACACGTTAACAAGATAATAGCTTTACTGAAAAAAGCAGACACGCTCTATCTCGCAACTGACCAGGACCGCGAAGGTGAAGCCATTGCCTGGCACATATACGAAATACTAAAAGAAAGAGACTTATTAAAAGGTAAAGAAGTACATCGCGTTGCTTTTAACGAGGTGACCAAAAAAGCCATTAAAGAAGCGATTGATTCACCGGGGGAGCTGTCTTTCAACCTGATCAATGCGCAACTTGCTCGTCGCGCACTCGACTACCTTGTCGGCTTTAACCTTTCGCCGCTTTTATGGAAGAAAGTTCAGCGTGGTTTATCTGCCGGCCGTGTACAGAGCCCTGCTCTACGTCTGATCGTAGAACGCGAGATCGAGATCGATAATTTTGATCCGAAAGAATACTGGACCATCGAAGCTGACACAGTAAAAGACAGTAAAAACTTTACCGCCAAGCTATACCAGTTTGAAAATGAGAAAATAAAACAGTTCTCGATCACTGACACCGCGAGCGCGACATCGACACATGATGCTTTAATAAAAGCCGGTGGCAATGAGCTAAGTGTTGATAAAGTTGAAAAGAAACAAAGAAAGCGCAACCCTACCGCACCTTTCACCACATCGACATTACAACAAGATGCTGCGCGCAAATTACGTTTTTCAACACAGCGCACCATGCGTACAGCACAACAGCTGTATGAAGGTATTAATATCGGCGGCGAGACTGTTGGTCTTATCACCTACATGCGTACCGATTCATTACATCTTGCCGACGAGGCCATCGTAGAGATACGTGAATTAATCAGCTCGCGCTACGGTAAAGAAAACGTCCCTGAAGATGTTCGAATCTACAAAAATAAATCTAAAAACGCACAGGAAGCCCACGAAGCTATACGCCCTACCTCTGTTATGCGTATACCTGAAGAGATCAAAGACCACTTAAAAGATGATCAGTATGCTCTATATGATCTGATCTGGAAGCGGACCATGGCGTGCCAGATGATACACGCCACTCTGGATACTGTAACCGCAACTCTCGGCTGCGGTGCAGGCAATATATTCCGCGCATCAGGCTCTACCCTGCGTCACCCGGGTTTCATGGCTGTATATATGGAAGGCCAGGATGAAGACCAGGATGATGAAAAAGAAAAAC
>DAOWFN010000151.1 GCA_030637945.1 Gammaproteobacteria bacterium | reverse complement strand
TAAAACGGCCAGTACGATCAACATCTGTTGCCAGTCAGTCTGCAAACCACCTAAAGCTTCAACCATCAGACGCATAATCATGGCAAAACCTGCCAGTTTCGGCGCTGTACCGATAAGTGCAGTAACAGCCGTTGGTGACCCGTGATAAACATCCGGCACCCACATATGAAATGGCACTGCACCCAGTTTGAATGCCAGCGCAACAACGATGAAAACCAGCGCGAAGATCATGCCTATATGTTGCGCATTATCAGCCCCGGAAGACTGTGCGACTGCAGCGGCGATATCGGACAACATCAAACTGCCCGATAGACCATAAAGGATCGACATGCCGTACAACAACATACCCGATGCAATCGCACCCAATACAAAATATTTCATTGCAGCTTCTGAAGCCATACCACCGCCGCGTTGCTGCTGGCTGTCGCTGAATGCTACCAGCGCATACAGACACAGTGACAATAGTTCCAGACCCAGGTAAAGCATCAACAGGTTGTTTGCTGACACCATCAGCATCATACCGACAATACTGAATAGACCTAAAACATAAAACTCGCCTTTAAAGATATTGCGTGCGAGCAAGTACCCTCTCGAATAAACGAACACACCGAAGCTGATGATTAAAATAAACAATTTAAGCGCGTCTGCCATCGCATCCTGCACAAATAAATCATTAAACGCGAGAACACGTGTATCCGTCTGGTTGCTTAACACTAACGCCAGGGTAATAATCAGTGATAACTGAGATAAAACATAGGTAAAGTTTCTTTTATCCTGTGGCAGATACACGTCTACTACGAGTATCAGACAGGCCATCGTTACCAAAAAGACTTCAGGTAAAGCGATAGCTATATTTAGTGATTCAAGTGTCATTCTTATCTATCCAGTCAATAAGTTTTTATTGAGTACTGTGTACGGTGTAGATTTTTCGAGATAACAAGGCAAAAATAGTCGAAAAAGCGCAGTTTGCATTTAAGCAAATGAGCATTTTGAGACTCTTTTTAACGCGGCTATGTCGGAAAAGATGCATTGTAGACAGTACTCAGAGTTTAGAAACGGCTATGTGTTGCAGGAAGTTTTCAACCGTTGCATGCATCACGTCTACAACTGGCGCAGGCCACAGGCCTAAAACTAAAACGGCGATCGCCAGGGTCGTCATGATGATAAATTCACGTGAATTGAGATCTTTTAAAACACGGACACCTTCATTAGCAATCTCGCCGTAGAAAACTCGCTTCACCATCCACAATGTGTAAGCTGCGCCTAAGATCAATGTTAGCGCACCGAGGAAGGCATACCAGAAGTTAGCCTGGAAACTGGCAAGAATCACCATGAATTCACCGACAAAACCAGAGGTTCCCGGTAGACCCGCATTAGACATCGCGAAGAAAACAGCAAATCCGGCAAATACCGGCATGGTATGTACCACACCACCATACGCATTAATTTCACGAGTATGCATACGATCGTATAACACACCGATCATCAGGAACATGGCACCGGAAATGAAACCGTGTGAGATCATCTGAATCATCGCACCTTCAACAGCAAGTGCCGCGCCACCGCCTGAAGCATTGGCTGGATTTTCCCAGATCTGGAAAACCACAAATAAACCTAAGGTCACAAAGCCCATATGCGCTATCGATGAGTACGCCACCAGCTTTTTCATGTCTCTTTGTACTAATGCAACAAAGCCTATATAAACCACAGCTACCAGCGACATGAAGATAATCAACCAATCAAGCGAATGCGCCGCATCGGGTGTAATCGGCATACTGAAACGAAGAAAACCGTAACCACCAATTTTCAACATGATGGCTGCCAATATCACCGAACCACCGGTTGGCGCTTCCACGTGAGCATCCGGCAACCAGGTATGGACCGGCCACATAGGTACTTTTACCGCAAATGCAGCAAGGAAAGCCAGGAAGATTAATATCTGCTCATCCAGCGTCAGCGACAAAGCATGCATATCCAAAATCGCAAAACTACCGCCTTTGTAGTACATGTAGATAAGCGCCACCAGCATAAACACTGAGCCGATGAAGGTATAGATAAAGAACTTAATGGTTGCGTAAACTCGACGTTCGCCACCCCAGACACCGATCAGTATGAACATCGGCACCAGCATAGCTTCCCAGAACACATAGAAGAAGATGGCATCCAGCGCAGAAAATACAGCCACCATCAAACCTTCCATGATCAGAAAAGCGGCCAGGTACTGCGATGGCTTTTTCTTGATAACTTCCCAGCCCGCCAGCACGACTAATATCGTAGTAAAGGTGGTAAGGATAATTAATGGCATGGAGAAACCATCAACACCGAAGTGATAATTAATATCGAAGACCGGAATCCATGCTGTTTTCTCAACAAACTGCATTGCCGATGTTGATGAATCAAAGTCAGCGTATAAACCCAAACTTAAAATAAAAGTTGCGATCGATATAACCAGGGATAAAACACGAACACCATTAGCATCACCTTTATCGCCGGAAAGCAATACAGCTATGCCGCCTAAGATTGGCAGCCAAACGATTATGCTCAGTAATGGTAAATCAGCAAACATGGTATTCCTTTGGAATAAGTGAATAGTGAATAGTTAATAGTGAATAGTGCTTCATTAGTAATTATCAGTATTCTGGTTATATGTAAAAAATTTAGGTTATAGGTTTTAAGTTTTTGTTTTTAACTGTTCACTATTAACTATTAGTCATTCACTGTTAATTTAAATAAACAGGCCCATCACCAGCAGCATAAGCACACCGATAATCATGGCAAACGCATAATGGTAAAGCATCCCCGTTTGAAGCTGCCGTGTTACACCTGCAAACCAGGCAACCAGTTTTGCCGAACCGTTAACCACTGTACCGTCGATAAACTTCACATCACCAAGTTGCCACAGACGATTACCCAGGGCACGGCTACCACCGCCGAACACTGCCGAGTAGACATCATCGAAGAAGTATTTACGGTCGAGTAAATTAAATATCACAATGAAACGTCGTTTCAAACTAGTCGCGATGTCCGGCTGCTTCATATAGATAAACCATGCAGAGAAAACACCCAAAGCCGCAAGATAAAATGCAGGGCCTGAGAAACTGTGCTCAACAAAAGCCCAGGCACCGTGGAAATGTTTCCCTACTTCTGCCAGACCCAGATGATTCTCCGCGATGTAAACTGCGCTACCGAAGTAATCGCCAAACAGCATATCGCCGATAGTAAAGCCACCGATAAAGACAGATGGAATAGCCAGCAGGATCAACGGCGTTGTGACCACCCATGATGGTTCACGCAGATGTTCTTTGGTATGAGCATCCATGCGCTCTTCACCATGGAATACCAGGAAGAACATACGGAAAGAATAAAACGCGGTAATGAATACTCCAGACAGTACAGCCATATACGCAAACTCATGACCTGGAATATCTGAATGATGAACGATTTCTATGATCGCATCTTTTGAGAAGAAACCTGATGAGCCGGGGAACCCAATCAATGCAAGCGAACCGACTAATGATGTCCAGTAAGTAATCGGCAGATATTTTTTCAGACCACCCATCTTGCGCATGTCCTGCTCATGATGCATGGCAATAATGACTGAACCGGCAGCAAGGAATAATAACGCTTTAAAGAAAGCGTGCGTCATCAGATGGAAGACGGCTGCAGAGTATGCAGACGCACCTAAAGCGACTGTCATATAACCTAACTGCGACAATGTTGAATACGCAACAACACGTTTAATATCATTCTGTACGATACCGATCAGCCCCATGAGGATCGCGGTAAGCGCACCGATAACGATAATAAAGCTCAACGCGGCCTCTGATAGCTCGAACAGCGGCGACATCCTGGCCACCATGAAAATACCAGCCGTTACCATGGTAGCTGCATGGATCAACGCTGAGATCGGCGTTGGACCTTCCATTGAATCAGGCAGCCACACGTGCAACGGAATCTGCGCCGACTTACCCATGGCGCCGATAAACAGCAAGATACAGATCACACTGATAACGTTCCACTCAGCACCAGAGAAAATGCTCATACTCTGTGTAGCCAGATTATCTGCCTGAGCAAACACTTCGTAATAATCGAGGGTGCCGGTATACATGACGACAGCCGCGATGCCCAAGATAAAACCGAAGTCGCCAACACGGTTAACTAAAAAAGCTTTCAAGTTTGCATAGACAGCCGTCGGACGAACGGACCAGAAACCGATCAATAGATACGAAACCAGCCCCACAGCTTCCCAGCCAAAGAACAACTGCATGAAGTTATTAGACATCACCAGCATCAGCATGGAG
>DAOWFN010000159.1 GCA_030637945.1 Gammaproteobacteria bacterium | reverse complement strand
GAACTCACGCAGTCAGGCACATCGTTATTACAACTCGTATCTAAGACCAATAACATCGTTGAAGTAAAAATAAACAATAGAATATTAAACAGTTTTGCGCGGGGCTAGAACCATCAGTTTATTTTTAACGACAGATCGTATCCTTTGCAGATCGAATTTATTCTACCCATACTGGATACCAAAACACGCAATCACATCGCACGATTAAGTTTTGTAAGCGAACACGCCATTACCGGCAGTGTCGGCAAGGTTAGGTGGCAAGATTCAATTGCATCCATACCTTCCAGCTACATCGTGTTACGTGATAAAAAACTCGGTATTTTAGTTGCCGAGAATAACACGGCTAAATTTATAGCCATCAAGAACGCACAAGAAGGTCAACCTGCAGCAGTTAAGCTCAACGATGAAACACAAATCATCACCAAAGGCCGCTTCAGCGTAAAACACGGTGATGCTTTACAAATCGGCAACTAAAACAACTTTTTACAAATAATGTTCCAACGATTCATCCAAAACCATGTACTCGCTAACCTGTTTTTTTTACTGGTACTCATACTGGGCACGATAAGTTATTTAACACTGCCACGTGAGAAAGACCCGACGATTAATTTCAACTGGATCCAGGTAACGACAGGACTGGCCGGTGCATCGGCGATCGATATCGAAAAACGTATTACCGACCCGTTAGAAGATGTTATCCGAAGCATCTCCGACATCAAATTTGTTTCCAGCAACAGCCGTGAGGGCATCTCCAGCATCTTGATCCGTTTCAACGATGTTTCGGAACGCATCTTTGATAAACGTATCGCTGATCTGCGCCGGGAGATTCAGAACAAACAAAACGAACTACCCGATGAAGCAACCGACCCCTTCATCTTTGAGATCACCACCGATAACGCTTACCCGACGGCTTCTCTGGTTGCGATCTCAGCCGCCAGTGATGAAAACCTGCGTATACAGTCTGAACGTTTAAAAAAACAGCTGGAAAACATAAAAGGCATCGATCGTGTCATGACCACCGCGTTAGACGATCCCGAACTGCAGGTATTTTTCGACCCGCAGAAATTACAGCACTACGGTATCAAACCAAGCGACCTGGCAGACACGATTCGAAGTTATTATCAGGACACCCCTGCCGGCAGCTTAAAAGTACAGTCAGAAGAATGGTTCATTCGATTAACAGGTGCAAATGCATCAGCTGTCGTCCTGTCCAGCCTGCCCGTTCTTACTGCCCAGGGTGAAGTACCGTTGAGTGAAATCGCACAAGTTAAACGCGGTCGAGAAAAAGCCGAACAACTGGTCAGTTATAATGATCAGGCAGCCGTACTGTTCGCTATCACAAAAAAATCAAAATCAAATACTCTGGACCTGGTTCGACGACTTAATGAGTTTATTGCTGAACGAAATCTATACAGTGATAACACTGGTGTACATCTGGTATTGATCGATGACGCAACAGAGATAACCAATAAATCCATCCATGTCATGCAAACAAATGCGCTGGTCGGTTTGCTGTTTGTACTTTTTGTTACCTGGATTTTTCTCGGTGTAAAAATTGCCTTTTTAACCAGCATCGGCATTCCGTTTATATTGGCCGGCACATTCTGGGTGATCAGCCTGATCGGCCAGAGCCTGAACATCATGGTGTTGCTTGGTGTTGTCATCTCACTGGGCATGCTGGTCGATGACGCTGTAGTCGTTGTCGAAGCAATCTACCAACGTCTGGCCAGGGGCGCCGATCGTATAACCGCCTGTATCGATGCTTTAAAAGAAGTCGCGACACCGGTCACCACGGCAGTGCTTACCACCATGTCTGCCTTTTTACCGTTGGTGTTGATGCCGGGCATCATGGGAAAATTTATGATGGTGGTACCACTGGTGGTGTCAATCGGCCTGGCGATCAGTCTGGTCGAAGCGTTCTGGATGTTACCGGCACACGTCATCGTCATAAAATCAGATTTTAAACATCCGTCAAAGATGCAGATGTGGCGGCAAAATTTTACCCATCGTCTACAGATAAGCTATATACGAAGCCTGATCAAAGTCATGCGTTATCCTAAACGCGCTGCGCTGCTAATCATATTACCCTTCTTTCTAGCCATTGCTTCTATTGCCGCTGAGATGGTCGAAATAGATTTTTTTGCAAGCGACCCAATCCGTAAATTTTATGTCAACATTGAGATGCCACCAGGCACCACTCTGGAAGATACGCTTAACACCACACTTAAAATTGAAGAAGTAACACGCAGCCTGTTAAGTGATGAAGAAACCCGTGCACTGGTCAGCTATGCAGGGCAGATGTTTACCGAGACCGAACCATTTTTTGGTAACAGCTACGGCCAGATCATGGTCAGCCTGAAACCAGATAACAACAGTGGCTATCGGCATGTTGATGAAGTACTGGATGAAATACGAAATGCGATCAGTGATTATCCGGGCCCGATAAATATTTCTTTTTTCCGTCTCGCCGGTGGCCCACCGACAGCAAAACCCATCAGCATAAAAGTTCGTGGTGATGATCTGCCGCAGATACATACCGCTGCCAATGCTTTAAAAGAAATATTACGCGATATCCCGGCGATTAAAGACATCACCGATGATGCCGCCAAAGGACGCAACGAACTTAACCTCGTGTTCGACAGTCACGCTATTCAGAACAGCGGTTTAAGTCCGGCAGATATCGCTCGAAATCTACGCCTGCTAGTCGATGGCGAAATCGTTGCCTCGATGCAACATATGGGTGAAGAGCTGGAAGTAAGGGTAAAGGCAGAACCACGCGAGCTACACGATGTAGAAGCCGTATTGTACACACAGATAGTATTGCCCGATGGTGACATTCGCCCGCTCTCCTATTTCCTAAGCGATGAAACAGCAACAGGCCCTGGCAATATACGTCATTATAACTACCGCCGCGCCATCACCGTTGAAGCGGATCTGGATACTGACCAGATGAATACCGTCGAAGCCAATAATTTAATCAAGCAACGCTGGTTTGAAATCGCTAACCTGTATACCGAAAATGATCTTAACTTCAGCGGCCAGCTGGACGATATCAATGAAAGCATTAACTCGATGTTCATACTTCTGCTGTTTGGTGTTTTGCTCATCTACGCTATTCTTGGTACGCAGTTTAAAAGTTATTTCCAGCCCCTGATCATTTTATCTACCGTGCCGATGGCATTTACCGGTGTAACCTTAGGGTTATTAATCACCAGTAACCCACTGAGCCTGTACACCCTGTACGGTGTAGTCGCACTCGCCGGCATTGCCGTTAATGCAGCCATTGTCCTTATCTCTGCCGCCAATACACGATTACACGATGGCATGAGCATTACCCATGCAACGATATACGCTGCCCGACGCCGGGTCATTCCGATATTAATTACAACCTTAACAACCATCGCCGGGTTATCGTCGCTAGCACTGGGCCTGGGCGGCGAGTCCCTTATCTGGGGCCCGGTCGCCACCGCCATCGTCTGGGGACTGGCTTTTTCAAGCGTGCTAACTTTATTTGCGATCCCCTTGTTATTCAGGCTTTTTGTTAACGAGCCGGACCACAGTAAGGCATCACAAAAACCTAGTAATTGATAATAAACGCCCGTTGAATTCTTTTTACGATAATTACTCTAAACAGGTGGCGAACTAACGAGAATGGTATATTCTATAAGTTTGCAATGAGTAGTGAAACTATGGTAAAAAGTCGCTCGCTATTATTAGTACAAGACAACAGCTCATGCTAAGTTGTTGATTTTGTTTTACACAGTTTAATTGGAGTTACCAATGGCAAATACAGCGCCAAGCACAAATCAAAATTTCAAGCCTTATAAAGAGAAAAAAGGCGAAGAGTACATGAGTGAAAAACAGATAGAACACTTCACTGCCATCCTGGATGCGTGGAAAGCGGAATTAATGTCTGAAGTTGACCGCACTGTCGACCACATGAAAGACGAAGCAGCAAATTTCCCTGATCCTGCTGACCGTGCCACACAGGAAGAAGAATTCAGCCTGGAACTGCGTACCCGTGATCGTGAACGTAAACTCATCAAAAAAATCGACGACACCATGGCACTGATGAGCGCCGGCGAATACGGTTATTGCGACACCTGTGGCGTAGAAATTGGTTTACGTAGAATGGAAGCACGCCCTACGGCAACACAATGTATAGACTGTAAGAGTCTTGATGAGATCAAAGAGAAACAGACACGCGGTAAATAATAACAACTGCTAGTTTGAATCTAAAAGAGCCGATTTTATATCGGCTTTTTTGTTGCCAGTCTTTAAACAGCATTAATAGCTTTTACAACGACAGTAAAAAATTACTGCTCATTTTTTGTAGGTGCGAATAAATTGTAGGGAACAATTTTTCACGTAAGCCCCGGAGGGCTTCTACATGGATGTAGATGTTACATGGATGTAGATGTTAGGGTAACGCAGGAGCTGTTACCGAGTAAAGCATATGGATATGCTGAATAATTCATT
>DAOWFN010000084.1 GCA_030637945.1 Gammaproteobacteria bacterium | reverse complement strand
TGATGGTGACCCGGCAGTATTGGTGGCAGACGCAAGCCTGGCAAAACAGGAACTGAACTGGCAACCTGAATTTGCCGAATTAAAAGATATCGTTAAGACCGCCTGGGATTGGGAGATAAGTTTTTTATCTAAACAGTAAGATGACAATTATTTACTAGCACGACTGTGCTCGATAAGACGCTTAGTCATGTGCAAACGCATCTCCCCATCTTCCGTTATCGTATGGAATAAATGATGAGGGCTAGTGGACCTTTCAATAATCTCATCTAAATCATCCCGTCGTTCACGATAATAATTCAACAGGCATAGATCAAACCGGTACAGAGCATCACTCAACGGATCTTTAAGCTGCCGTTTCCTGATGACCTCCATACCTTCTTCGTAGACATTGCCCAGACACATATGAACCGCTGAAAATAAAGTCGCCCAGCCGTTAAACCACAACATTAAATCCTTATCAAACGTTTCACCGCCAGCACCCTGACCTTCCAGCACCTGTCTTAACAGATCACGTTCGTTAACCGCTTCATGTAGCTCCATCATATTGGCACGACCATATGCATCGATCGTGGTACTCGTCAGCAACATATGTGCATCTGAATATTTTGTTAATACAAAAGTGGCGTCTTTAATCAGCTGTGCAGGTCGCTCAGGACTAAGGGGATTGCGTTTTAATCGTGAAGATGGCGCTGAAGATAAAACCTGCACCTGGTGACCACGCCGCCCCAACTCATTTGTCAGCCGTGCAAATACCCCTTTTTGAAATAGCTCCATGGAGAAATTCAGATGACCCTGTTTGTGCAATAAACATAACTGTATTTCATCTTTAAACTTTGGCGCAGCTTCGACGATATTGGCGATTTTTGTCACGGGGATACGTTCGCTCAAACCACCTTTTTTATTTACCACGACTTCCTGATGAAATTCATCAAAGCTGATCTGCAGCATCACTTTTGCTTGCGCCCAGACAACCGAACGTCTGCGGATGGCAGCAGCCATTTTCCCCAATATATCTTCTGTCACACTACGGCTATCTGCAAAGTCACCATTGAGTAAAATTGCGAACGTCGTTACATGCGGCATACTGGCGATGGCGTCATAAAAATGTTGCAACTGTTTGGTTAAATCCCCACCGGTAAAGAGCACCGACGTCGTCAGCTCATCGATCATCTGATAAAGCGGCGCCGGATCATCGGTATTTTTCATCAGTGGACGAAAGATAAACATACAGTGCCGGCAGGTCTGCGGGCAACCCATCGCGGGAATAATGCCAAGTTTATTAAACGGTGTTAATGGCTGCGTATCAGGGAGCTGGTCTACTAACGCCAATCGTTCCCTGTCTTCGCTACCCAACATATCGGCATACCGATCTTTTTCCTGTTTTGCCAAATCTTTATAGCCAGCAGCAAAACTCTTATCCAAAAGGTGTAAGGAGCTCCACACAGATTCCACATACGACACAAGTTCACCAACGTTATCTTTTGACTGCAATAACGTTATCAACTGATTATGCTGCAATTGCGGTGCGCCCTGGTAATCCGTCCAGTGAGATATATACGCCCGTATGAATTCAGCCATGCTGTTACATTGCAGCAACATCTGCATTAAAAACGCCTGCGCGCCTTTACTGAATGATTTTAAAACCTCTTCCTGATAATCGATATGTACATTTATCTGCAACCAGTTCCAGACGTAAACGTAAGTCATCAAAAAACTGAGATTTTCCGCATCATCTGAGACTGTTACTTTATCTTTCAGTATTTGCAACATACCGCCTCGCGTCAATCGATTAATCTCCGCTTTAAAACGCTGACGCTGACTCGCTAGATAAGCCTTTCGTACATCCTGCTGTGCTTCTGCACTAATCGATATTACGCTGGAAGGCCGGCCGGACTGAACGGTGACAGGAATAGCAGTTTGGGTATTTAATCGCATAACATGCTAATTTTACAGTTTATAAGAAACTATAAAAAGGGATGGTTGAAGTGTAGAGAAAATGTGTGACCATGATATTTATACCCGTATCAACCATCTCAATTTGCCCCTACCCACTCCTTAAACCTGAATTACTTGACTAAAAAAAATATAAAAATTGAGTTATTACATATCAGTGGTGTCTCACTCACATCATACCCTGCCTGCCAAAGGCCTCCCTACCCCCCACAATTTTGAATGACTTTATCGATTGAGCTCGCCAGTAATTTCAAACGATTGGCGCTAAATGTCAAGTATCACACTTGAAATTACCCTACTTTTGCACCATATATTAATCATCCTTTATGGTAAATGAATAGTATAGGGTAGCTAAAGCTGCTGGAGGAAAGCACAATGTTTAGTGCAATCAAGAAATTACTCTCCAAAGAAAAAATGCCAAAACGACGATTTGATCGCTATATGGAATTACACGACACTATGCTCGGCGCAAATGGGAAAATAGATAAAAACATTATGACTCATGCCATGAATGCACTGGCTAGTGACTACACTCCAGAAGAAGCAGTCATGCGTTCAGTACTATTCGATGTCGCACTGCAAGTTGAAAAAGCCAGGGGCAGCGCACTAAAATTAGCACCCCTGTATCCAGCTACTTTGAATATGATCAAGTTCATGACCCCTTGGCATGAAACTGAAAAAATTCGCATGAGTGAATGGGAACGTGTGACTGCATATATGTACGGCATTACACTTATTACCGAGAACCAAGAAAGAATACTTACTGAAGTATTGGATGAGCTGAGACACGGCCTAAATAATATGCGCAGCGGAGCTGCTTAACCCTTTTCTCATGGCACACGGATCATGCGTCACTGATACTGCAATGATAAAACGATGCAAAATAAACCACTAAAAGATGGCTGCAACATATTGATATAGAAGGGAAAATGGTGGCCGAACCTTCCATCGAATTATCGACTTAACATATTGTTATATAAATACATATTATATCTATGCATAAACAGTTACCCTAAATGTTACCCCAATTTAATCAATGTGCCTGAAGTTTATTACAAGGTTTCGACTACAAAAAAAGCGGGGTTGTTGATTGATGCTGACATCAAATGGCAGGTAGTATCGATATATGCTGACTGCAAACAGTCAGATCCTATCGACTTGGAAAGACAGACTATATGCGTTCCAGGCATGAAAGGCCGGTTCGTTTTCTCTGTTTTAGATAGTCCAATGTCTGTTATCGACTGTGACTTCAACTGATCGACGCAACACTTTATTCTTAAATAAGAAAAGAAGGAGTGTTGATAATGAAACAAAGAACTCGAATTTACTACAGCGAAAAACAGAAATCTCAGATGTGGG
>DAOWFN010000068.1 GCA_030637945.1 Gammaproteobacteria bacterium | reverse complement strand
AGAAGCACTGGCTTCAGTTGGTTCAGCTCATGCGTAAGTCGGCGCAATATTTCCACGACATTGGGTGGGATGTGAATGATCAGATCAATCGGCAGCTCACCGCCTTTTGTGAGCATCGATCTGATCGAAGCGTTGCAAAAAGATACCAGTGAAGTTGCACTGCATGAACAGGTTGATCATGTCGTGCATAACGTGGGTCTTATCTAGTTATGTGAAAAGGAAAAAGGTGAAAAGGCTCAGGCGCGAGTGGAAAATATAGAAGAGCTGGTTACCGCAGCTCGAGGCTTTGATTACGATCAGTCAGAACTGGAAATGCCGATGGACGAGCTGACCGCTTTTTTAACGCATGCTGCGTTGGAGGCAGGTGAAGGACAGGCGGCCGAGTGGGATGACTGTGTGCAGATGATGACCATGCATAGCGCAAAAGGTCTGGAGTTCCCGCTGGTCTTTATCGTTGGCATGGAAGAGGGTTTATTTCCAAGCCAGCGCTCATTGGAAGAAGAAGGCAAGCTGGAGGAAGAGCGCCGGCTCTGTTACGTCGGCATTACTCGTGCACGGGAACAATTGGTTTTGAGTTGTGCAGAGCATCGAAGGTTATATGGCCAGGACTTATATCCTTCGCCATCACGTTTTGTCGGTGAGATTCCCGAGCATCTGATTAACGAGATAAGAGGTAAACACGCGAGCAGTCATAAAGTTTCGACGCCGCAGTATAAAACTTCGAGTTATGCCTCGACAGAAACAGTCAATGGGATATATGTAGGCCAACTCGTCAGCCACAAAAAATTTGGTGAAGGCATGGTCACAAACCTGGAAGGAAGCGGCAGTCATGCAAGAGTACAGGTGAACTTTAAACATGAAGGCAGCAAGTGGCTGGTAATGGCATACGCCAACCTCACACCTTTATAACAATATGCAAATTAAAGCTTCTATGTAGGTGTGAAAAAATTTTCACGTCAGTCACAAAGTGGTGAAGATAAGTAGGCCTGCATAAGGTACGTTGCCTGCATGGACGCAGGTAAGGCGCGTGAGCATATGTCCATGGGTGGACGGTAGTAGAGCAATGCAGGAGCAATTGCCGAGGATGCGGTAGCTTTGCAGGCATGTACTGACAAATACCGGGAACAGCAAAGCTTTATCCCGGCCTACAGAAATAATTTTAATGTAGGTGCGAATTCATTCGCACGAACATCTAACATATTGCACCACATGCAAATATATTTGCACTTACAGTTAACAGAATAAGAAGGTAACAACATGAAACGTCGTGATTTTATAAAACAGGCAAGCATAGGCGCAGTAGCAACAACATCAGTTGCCGCACCGGCAATCGTTAGCGCCGATACAAAAATCAAATGGAAAATGGTGACTACCTGGCCTAAAAATTTTCCTGTATTAGGCACCGGTGCAAATCAGTTAGCAAAACTGATTACCGAAATGACAGATGGCCGTATAAAAGTAAAAGTTTACGGCGCGGGAGAGTTGATACCAGCCTTCGAAGTATTCGATGCGGTTTCACGTGGCACTGCACAGATGGGTCATGGCTCAGCTTATTACTGGAAAGGCAAGATCGAAGAGGCACAGTTTTTCTCCACCGTGCCCTTTGGCATGAATGCACAGGAGATGACGTCATGGTTATATTATGGTGGCGGCATGGAGTTGTGGAAAGAAACCTATGAACCGTTTGGTATCATCCCCGCTGCTGCAGGTAATACTACTGTGCAGATGGCAGGCTGGTTTAATAAGGAGATCAACAGCGTCAAAGATCTTAAAGGTTTAAAGATGCGCATCCCCGGGCTGGGCGGTGAAGTACTAAAACGCGCAGGCGGTACGCCCGTCAATCTGCCGGGTGGTGAATTATTTACCTCGTTAAAAACAGGAGCGATCGACGCCACAGAATGGGTAGGACCATACAATGATCTGGCATTTGGTCTGCATAAAGCGGCAAAATATTATTATTACCCAGGATGGCATGAACCAGGCACGACGCTCGAAGCCATCATCAATAAAAAGGCATTTGACGCATTAGCGAAAGATCTAAAAGTAATCGTAGAAAATGCATGCAAGATTGTTAACCAGGATATGTCGCTAGAGTTTACGGCTAAAAATAATACTGCGCTGGATACCTTAGTAAACAAGCACAAGGTGGATGTTCGTAAATTGCCAGATGATGTATTAAGTACGCTTAAAATGTTATCTAATGAAGTGGTTAGTGAATTGGCCGCCAAAAATAAAGCGGCGCAAAAAATTCATGACTCGTACAATAAATTTTATAAACAAGTATCGGCCTGGCACGAGATCTCTGAAAAAATCTATTTTAACGTTCGCTGATTAAATGCCTTCAGGAATTTCACTGGCATCTCCCTGCGTCAGAAACTGTTGCCTGGATAAACAGGATGTATGCATCGGTTGCGGCAGGACAGTTGAAGAAATAATACGTTGGGGTGATGCTGATGGTAGCGAGAAGCAGCAGATACTAAAAGCAGCAAATAAGAGAAGGGCAGAAAGAGAATTGTAATAGGAGGCAGGCCACGTTTATTAAAGGCAACAAAAGCGAAAACGTAGTCTGTTCCCTGTTACAGTTCTTCCTCAGTGGTTTTAGAAACACCAGTAAATCTTAAGATTTGCTTGCCCATGATTTTTTCGTTTGGCCTCAAAACATAAGCTGTCGCTATCGTCATTAACCCGTAAAAAAACATTTCTTCATTATCTTGAGCGACAAATAATACTAATACAGCGGCAAGAACAATGGTGGCCAGGGTGTAGATAATCCATGCCACTTTAGTGTAATAATCGTACTTCTGATTTTGATTAACTGTCATATTCTTTGGTTCCTAGTAATACTTATTGTTATTGTCCTAGTTAATTCATGAGCACTACATATAAAATGCTGACTAAGACAAGATATAGAATATTTTTATTTACCTAGCGGTTGAGCTCACGGGATTTTGCGAAGCACAGCGTAGCAAAATTCCGGTGCAGTGATTTGTTAATTATCTTTCTCATTGTTTCCAGATGACAACAATGTTTTTAGTTTATCAAGAGAGCATATAACCTGCTCACGATTCTTTAATTCCGCTAATGTCTTGAAATTCAGCCGCTCTGTTTGTATCAATGATGACAGCTTTTGAAGTTCGCTTATTAACGCATAATAACGATGTGATTTTTTTTATATTCATGAGCTGCTTTAAACATCCCCTCAACAATCTCTTCGTTAGAAGCAATTACATCTAAATCTTTTCCACCTTCAACTGACAAACGTATTCCATGACATAAATCATCCTTAAAAAAAGCGTATGATGTTTTTACAAATGCATCCAAAGATTGATGTGCCTTGTTAAAGATATCATCACCAACAATATCCTGAAGTCTATAATCACGCCACATTTCAAACTGCTGTGTCTCTGGCTCTATCAATCCCTCCGAATAAAGTGACCTATTCATGCGTTAAAGGGGTCGGTGACAAATGAGAAGCATTCGTAAATGTCACCGACCCCTTTAATCCCTTTAATCTTCTAACCGGCCGTTTATACAGAGTGTAGCGAAGCGAAACGGCGTATAAATGGTCAGGTTGAGCTAATTGTTAGGGCTTTTGATGCCACGATATGTCAACTTTACGATGCTGCGATATACAGTCACGAAGATACAAGTTAATTAAGCTTTGATAAGGCACGCCTGAATCTTCAGCCATACCCTTGAAGTAATTGATAACATCCTCACCAAGCCGCATTGTTACTGGCTTTTTGAGCTTTGATGCATAGGGGTTTTTACGTGATTTCATTTTAGATAAATCATATTCTTTTTTCATTATGCTTCACCTTTATAGAGCATGCGCTCTTTTGCTGTTGCTTTACGTGCTGATATGATTCGAATGAGATTACCTGATTCTTTTTCACAGTGGCAGATAAGTAATATCCTTGATTGATTACTGTGTCCAAGTATAAGAAACCTGTCTTCTAGCTCTGAATTTTCATCATCAAAGAACTGGATGGCAAAGTCATCATAGAATACTGACTGTGCCTCCTCGAAGGTTATGCCATGCTTCCTTTTATTTGACGCTGCTTTTGATGAGTTCCATTCGAATTTAACCATAAATACATTGTATTTACATTTAGCCGAATGTCAAGTTGCTTGTTTTTACGGCCCTAACTACAATTAGAAACCCTAAAAGCTCTATTTGCGTTCGGGCTTTTAGGGTATATAATAATCTGGTTTTTAATTAAATCAATCACTTAGTTTCCCGTTAGGGGGCCGAAAACAAATTAAAACAGTCGCCGGTTTTCTAAATATTTACTTCCACACCCGAAATACTTTCTTCATCACCTTTATGTTCAGGTGCGCATAAGATCATGCGGCTATGATCGATGTTATGTGTTTTAACCAGGTAGTTCTTACTGTTTACCTGTCTGTCTTTGGCGAGTTGATTAAGTTTTAAAATCTGTTCTTTTGTTAGTGGAGTTTCCGCACTTTTATCTTTTTCTTTCTCGTTTTTAGGTTTACGTTCAGGGAATAGTGTGAATACATCCTGTTGGTTAGTAAAACCACATAAAGTTAGATGAACCTGGGGTTTTTCGGTTAACAGTTTTGACAGCCCATCTAATTGTTCTTTGCTGGCTGAATGTATCTCTGATGAACCGGGGTCGAAAGCGATGGGGTCAAAGTTGAGGGCCGTTGCAAGGTTTAATGCCAGGCTGCCACCGGCATATATCAGGCCGTAAGGCGTATAAAAAGTTATTAATGTAACAGTGGCGGCCTTTGAGGTGGCTTTGATAATCGCATCCATCGGATCAAAGTTAGGGTTGTTTACATCACCGGTAATGGGGATGTCGAGATGGATGCTGTCATCTTTGTCGCGCAGTAAGACCAGTGTCTGGTTTAATGGCATGCCAAATTTTTCATCGAGTTTTGCTGCATCCTCTTTGCTGACAGATTTCATCTGAAATTGATAGAGTGATAGAGCGATATTACTATCGAGTTCACCGTCAACCGCTTTCAGGTCGATGTCAACATCTAGCTGGCCACTTTTGATTATATGTCCGATTGTTTTCTTGGTAGTGGGTGAGGCGGCACGCAAGTCAAAACCTTTTAGTTTACCCTCTGCGGCTATCGACACTTTTTCAGCAAATGGTTTGACCGTGCCTTCCAGGTCGATGGTGCTGTGACGGATAGTCTTGGCGTGTAGTTTAAAAGCACTATTGGTATCAGGTTTGGTGGTATAAAGGTGACTGATATTAAAAGCGAGATTTTGCAGGCCGACCTCTGTTGCTGGCGTTGTACTGTTGTCTGTGAACAGCATCTTCTTATCAGTTGTTATATCAAGTTTGTTTAGTGCGATAACAAAAGGCGTTTTGTCTTTGTCAGCAGCGGTTTTATCTTTTTCAGGAACATCCTGTTTTCCGGTTTTATTTTTAATGGTCCATTTATCATGTTCCCATGCACCTTTTTTATCTTTAGATACCTTGCTGGCCAGTCCTTTCAGGTCGATAGAATTGATGGCTATGTTGTTATTAGTGTATTTTATATCGGCGATAGCAAGCGTATCGAAAGAGGCAGTATTATCTTTTGTGTCTTTACCGCGTTGTAAAGCGTTTAGTTTATTTAGATCCAGCCGGGTTAAAGAAATGTTGTCTGT
>DAOWFN010000035.1 GCA_030637945.1 Gammaproteobacteria bacterium | reverse complement strand
TTCCTAAGCGAGCAGCCAGTGCATCGAGTTCAGATTCTGCTGATTGCCGTGCTTCATGAATAAGCACTTTCTGCTCAAAAATATCATGCTCAAGCTCGGCCAACTGGCTTACCGCTGCGTTAGTTTTACCATACCAATACCCGGCACTGACCAATAGTCCTGCAAAAAGACTTATAATCGCGGTACAGGCAATTAACTGACGTGAACCATCTAGCTGACAGCGTAGTGGTTTTCCCCTAAATTTTCCTACAAAAATTATATTCATAATTATATTATTATCACGTTACATTACTTTTTTAATAAATAGATTATGTACAGTATAGACAATATGTCGGATTTTTTAGCACTATGAAACCAATAAATGAACAAATAAACCCCAAATTTGTACAACAAGCTAAAAAGTTAGCCCAATATACACGAATTTTGCATCAAATATTACCCATCGAATGCCGTAATCACGTGCAGGTTGCCAATATCCGCCAGCAAAATTTGATGCTAATTACCGACTCGCCCGTCTGGACGACCCGATTGCGCCAGCTTAGCCCGCAAATATTACAATTTTTACGTGAAAATAACACTAACGCCATCACTTCTGATAATACGCAGATCATCCACCATATCCAGATTAGTACGCGGTATCAGAGTAATGGCACCCGTGAACAACAGGCTCATGCTAAAAAGAAACAGGACAGACCAGCCATTAGTGAAAAAACAGCTAATCTGCTATCACAATCAGCCAGCAGCATTGGCGATCAACGATTAAAAGATGCGTTACTGAGGGTTGCTAGTCACGGTCATACTGATGTTACTAACGCCACCATCAATAAAACATCAAAAACAGAAAAATAAGTTATCGCTGTAACACACAGAAACATACGTCATACCGGCACGTTTCTAGCCGGTATCCATCTTCCAGGTTCGTCGCAAAGCTAGAATAGCTATAGATTCCAGTTAAAAACACACCGGAATGACAGTAAAATTTAATGGTTTAAAAAGTTTGTAGCGGCTGTGTATATGAAATTGGTGAAGAAGCTTTTTCATCTTCAAATGTCACTTCTTCCCATGCCGATTTATCCGCGCACAATGCTTTTAATAATTTATTATTAAGTGCGTGGCCAGAACGATAGCCGGAAAAAGCCCCGATAGAACTATGACCCAATAAGTATAAATCACCAATAGCATCCAGGATTTTATGCTTTACGAACTCATCTTCATAACGCAGTCCGTCTTCATTCAGCACACGGTACTCGTCTACGACGATAGCATTATCAATACTGCCGCCTAAAGCTAAATTATTTTTACGCAAGGCTTCGATATCACTCATGAAACCGAAAGTGCGTGCACGACTTACTTCCTTAACGAATGATGTTGTAGAGAAATCGATTTCAGCAGTACATGGAGCATCTTTAAATGCAGGGTGATCAAAATCGATAGCAAAACTTACCTTGAAACCATCAAAAGGATCAAAACGCGCCCATTTACCCTCTTCTTCAACAACGACTGACTTTTTGATTCGGATAAAGCGCTTGGGTGCGTCCTGTTCGACGATACCCGCAGATTGTATTAAAAACACAAACGGACCCGAACTACCATCCATGATGGGAACTTCTGATGCACTAACATCGACATAAGCATTATCAATACCTAAACCCGCCATGGCTGACAATAAATGTTCCACTGTAGAAACACTCACGCCATCCTGCTCCAGGGTAGTGGATAATAAAGTCGCACCGACGTTCATTGCATTGGCTTTAATTTCCACAGGGTCATTTAAATCAACACGACGAAAAATAACACCTGTATCCGGCTGAGCCGGACGCAATGTCAGATAAACCTTTTCACCTGAATGTAACCCGACACCTGTTGCTCGAATCACATTTTTTAACGTTCTTTGCCTAATCAAAATATCAAATCCCACGCGCAATGCTTAAAATCACAACTGCAGTTTGTAAAAAACGCCGTATTATCACATATTTACTGACTAAATTGGAAACAAGCCATTAAAACATTACAGATAACCGCACTATTTTACCCACCATTTACCAGGGGAAACAAGTCAACAATATCTAACTAAATACAAAAAATCATTTAGTTACATAGAAACTCCTTACACCCTGGCTACTTAATCAGCCTGTCTACGTAAAAATGCTGGTATATCTAGCATTTCTTCATCGTATTGACCATTTGACGACACTGCTTCTTCTGTCGACTTCGCTTTTCGAATATGAACTGGTTTGTCGTAATCTTTATATGAAAGTTCTGCCTCAACAGCTGCCTTTTTAACCACTTTAATTTCTGCTGGCTGAGGCGTCGGGGCCGGTGCTGAAGCCTGCGCCTTCATTTTACCAGTATTACCTAAACCGGTCGCCACAACAGTCACACGAATCTCGCCCTCTAATGATTCATCTATCGCAGTACCCATTACAACCGTCGCGTCGTCAGATGCAAACTCATTGATCACCGCACCGATATCCTGGAATTCACCCAGTGTCATATTTGAACCTGTGACATTGACCAAAATTCCTCGTGCACCGGATAAATTAACATCTTCCAGTAGAGGACTGGCAATAGCAGCTTCTGCAGCTTCTTTCGCTCTGTCATCACCAACCGCGCGCCCGGAGCCCATCATGCCCATACCCATTTTAGACATCACGGTTCTTACATCGGCAAAGTCGACATTGATAACGCCAGGGTTTGTTATCAATTCAGTAATACCCTGTACTGCACCACAGAGCACATCATTAGCACCATTGAAGGCATTCATTAAATCAAAATCCCTACCATAGACATCGAGTAATTTATCGTTCGGTATAGTAATGAGTGAATCAACGTGACCACTTAATTCCTTGATACCCTGCATCGCAATTTTCATACGCGCACTGCCTTCAAAAGCAAACGGTTTTGTTACGACACCGACAACCAGTATTCCCATCTCGCGTGCAATCTGCGCTACCACAGGTGCTGCACCGGTACCTGTACCACCACCCATTCCGGCTGTCACGAATAACATATCTGTGTTGGCAATAGCTTCCTGGATCAACTCACGATCTTCGAGTGCAGATTGCTGACCCACCTCAGGTGTGGCACCAGCGCCTAAACCTTTAGTGATATTGCTACCGATCTGTAACGATCTAGCTCCTTCAACTCGACCCAATGCCTGCGCATCGGTATTTGTACAAATAAAATCAACACCATTGATACCGCTACCCACCATATGTTGCACGGCATTACCACCACCGCCACCAACACCAATGACTTTAATAACAGCATCTTGTGCACCAGAATCCATCAATTCGAACATAGGCATGACATTTATCCTCTTTTTTATTTTATATTTGTAAAGTTATTTATTAATTAAGCGTTTTTTCAGTTTATTTATTGATCTGTTTTTGTTGTGTTAAAAGTTTCCTTGAAACCAGTTTTTCATCTGCTCAAATACTCCTTTGAAACCACCTTCCTTCATTATGTGACTGGTACCGTTGTTCCTATGCTGATTACCAAACAACAATAAGCCGACGCCAGTCGCATGAATCGGATTGCATACCACATCAGACAAACCAGAAACATATTGTGGTAGACCCAAACGTACAGGTGCATGGAAAATCTCTTCCGCTAAATCGATAACGCCTTCCATTTTTGAACTGCCACCCGTCAAAACAACACCTGCCGCAATAATTTCTTCGAAACCACTGCGACGTAATTCTGCATGTACTAAATTAAGTAATTCTTCATAACGCGGCTCTACGACTTCGGCCAGTGTTTGACGTGACAATTTGCGTGGCGGTCTATCACCGACGCTGGGCACCTCAATCGTTTCCTCAGGATTGGCAAGCTGACGCAGGGCACATGCATATTTTATTTTTATTTCATTGGCATACTGTGTCGGCGTTCGTAATGCAACAGCGATATCATTTGTCACCTGATCACCAGCTATCGGGATAACTGCGGTATGACGGATTGCGCCTTCTGAAAATACTGCAATGTCAGTCGTGCCGCCGCCGATATCAACCAGGCAAACACCAAGCTCTTTTTCATCTTCTGTTAGAACGGAGTAGCTGGAAGCCAACTGCTCAAGAATAATGTCATCAACTTCCAGACCACAACGCCGGATACATTTAATAATATTTTGCGCTGCACCAACGGCGCCAGTCACCAGATGCACTTTTGCTTCCAGTCGAACACCTGACATGCCGATCGGCTCGCGAATGCCTTCCTGTTCATCGATGATAAATTCCTGTGGCAATATATGGAGTACGCGTTGATCGGCAGGAATTGCAACCGCTCGCGCAGCATCTATTACTCTATCCAGATCACCGCTAGTGACTTCACGCTCACGGATAGCAACGATGCCGTGTGAATTAAGGCTACGTATATGGCTGCCTGCAATACCCGCATAAACGGAATTGATCTCACAACCAGCCATAAGCTCAGCCTCTTCAACTGCGTGCTGAATAGATTGCACCGTAGATTCAATGTTAACAACTACGCCTTTCTTTAAGCCGTTAGATGGGTGAGAACCCAGACCGATGATTTCTATCTCGCCGTCGTTATTCACCTCGCCAACGATTGCTACCACTTTTGACGTACCGATATCCAGACCGATCAACATGTTTGTATCAGACTTTTTCGTCATCTTTTCAAGCCTCACTCATTTGCATAGTTGCACGATGAATTTCATATGCAAAATTATGTGAAAAATTTTGGGTTTTTAAATTGTCTATGTCATACGACTTGCCAACGATAGTTTTTTCGGCTGACATCATCCGTACGGAAAAACCATTTGGATAGCGCATATCGATAACTTTGATTTTATTATCAGCAAACTCTTTTTCAGATGCCAGCGCTGGCAATATACGGATAAATCGCTGCATGCGTTTCTCTGTATCAAAACGTCCAAGCCTGACGTCGATACCTTTCACTTCACCGTCAGATGCAGCATCTGCACTATTCATTATTTCCAACCGCCATGCTCTACGCGCGTCCAGCCCCAGATTCGTAACCGCATAATTCAACAACGCCATCTCCTTATAAAGTACATTCATGAATTTCAACACGTTAATATGCTGACCTTCTGGGCCGTTTAGCGCCGGCAGATTTAAATCCTTATCAACTAATTCAGGCTTAAAAACATTACCATTTTCACTGATATAACCATCATCATTCCAATAAGCTATTGCCTTACGTTCCTCTACAAAAACCTCTATACCGTCAGGCCATTGCCTTCTTAAAGAAACATTTTTAACCCATGGTTTCTGAAGCAACATCTCACGAACATGGTTTAGATCCACGGTAAAAAAACCACCTGAAATATTATCTTCAACGATAGATTTAATTTCGTTTTTATCGATAAAAGCCATGTCACCATTTACCTGCACATCACCGACCGGAAGGACTGTGGACACCTCAATATCTTTGATAATTAACGCCACATAAATGACTGCTGTAACCCCTATGAACGCAGGCAATGCTTTTATGATATTTTTAAACAATGATGTTTTATTTTTTCTTTTCATCGTTATAACCATTTACCTTTATGAGCAGCTCACACATGTAGACATCGCTAATATATTTACTGCAAGATCATCAAACGACATACCTGCCTGCTGCGCTGCCATCGGCACCAACGAATGACTGGTCATACCTGGCACCGTATTTACCTCGATTAACCACGGCTGATCATTCTCATCAACTATAAAATCAACTCGACCCCATGCTGATGCATTAACCGCGTTAAATGCTTCTTTGCTCAACTCGGCAAAAACCGATTCTTCCGATTCAGATAAACCACAGGGGCAAATATACTGTGTATCATCTGCTTCATATTTAGCGTCATAGTCATAAAACTTATGTGTGGTTTTAAGTTTTATCATCGGCAAGACCTGATCATCCAGTACCGCCGCTGTATATTCATCTCCTTCGATCCAGCTTTCAGCAATCACCGTGCCGCCGCATTGCTGCGCTTTTTTCCAGGCCGTGATCAATTCATCTTCTTTCTCGACTTTACTCATGCCGATACTGGATCCTTCAAGCACTGGCTTGATAATTAAAGGCAAAGCTAAAGCCTCAAGTGCGTGTTCACAACTTTTTTCAGAATCGAGAATGACAAATTCAGGTGTAGGCAACCCCATGGCCAGCCAAATCTGTTTGGTTTTTAATTTATCCATCGCTAGTGATGACGCCATCACACCCGAGCCGGTATAAGGCATACTCAAAAGTTCCAACAAACCCTGAATAGTGCCATCCTCACCGCCACGGCCATGCAAGATAATAAATGCACGCTGATAGTTACCGGCACTCAACACACTCACGATGTTTTCATCTACATCGATACCGTGCGCATCGACACCTCTGTTTTTTAATGCACTCAAAACCGCATTTCCACTTAACAGTGAAATTTCTCGCTCTGCTGACAGGCCGCCCATCAATACAGCAACCTTTCCAAACTGTGTTACATCAACTGTCACTATTTACTATCTCCAACAATCCGTACTTCCTGCTGTAGCAAGATACCGCGTTCATCTTCTACTGTTTTCTGAATCAATTTAATCAGTGATTCGATATCGGCAGCACTTGCTTTGTCATCATTAATAATAAAGTTGGCGTGTTTCTCCGAAACGATTGCGCCGCCGATCCGCTTACCTTTTAAGCCACACTCTTCGATTAACTGTGCTGCATAAAAACCATCCGGATTACGGAACACACTGCCGCAGCTGGCAACGCCTGTCGGTTGTGAAGCTGCACGTTTGGCAAGCAGTTGTTTAATATCGATCGCATTATTACTTTCCCGTTGTTTGTCCAGCCGCAATGTTGCGCTAACAAACCATTCATCCTTAGGCCCTTTAACATGGCGATATGAATATTCGAACTCACTGGCTTTACGTTTGTTTATTTCACCTTTTCTATTAATGGTTTCAACCTCAACGACCAGTGGCCAGATCTCTCCGCCAAAAGCACCGGCATTCATCGCTAGCGCACCACCGATCAAGCCCGGAATGCCTGCAAAAAAACCAGCACCTGACAGATTGTTTCTGCTGCAGAATCGCGCAAGTTTCGCGTCGGCAACACCGGCACCGACATAAACAGTTGTTTCATCCAGCAGTTCAATCTGTGACATCACTCCCTGTGTAGCGATGACCGTACCGTTAAAACCCCCATCACGTACTAGCGTATTGCTGCCCAACCCCATCCATAACAGTTCTTCATCATCAGGTATCGCTGCTATATATGAAGCCAATGCCTCCAATGACTCTGCCCGTATATATTGTTTCGCCACACCACCGGTTCGCCAACTCGTATGTTTGGACATCGGTTCATTTTTTGTAACTCTTATCCCGCTTATACTTATTTTGTTCATACTTGCGTTTTCGAAATCAGTCATCATATTTACACACGAGGTCATTACGCAGCCGCTCCCAACGTTTCTTTCAGCTGTGATGCAACACGGCCGATACTGCCTGCTCCCATGGTTAAAACCAAATCACCGTCCTGCAAAATTGCTGGCAGATCATTGCCGAGCTGTTCAACATCTTCGATGAAAATTGGATTAACTTTTCCACGTGCACGAATTGCAGCACACAACGCACGCCCGTCCGCGCCTGTTATGGGCTCTTCGCCCGCAGCATATATTTCTGTAATCACCAACACATCACACTCGGCTAAAACCTGTGAAAAATCATCGAATAAATCACGTGTCCTGGTGTAACGATGAGGTTGAAATACCACGACTATTCGTTTATCTGCCCAGGCATTCTTACTCGCACTCAAGGTGGCGGCGACTTCCGTAGGATGATGCGCATAATCATCCACCAGGGTAACAATACCTTGTGTCAATCTGATATCGCCATACATATGCATACGTCGGCCGATACCTTCAAATTCTGACAACGCTTTTTGCATGTGCTGCGCAGAAATACCCAGCTCATATGCAACACAGATCGCGGCCAATGCATTTAATACATTATGACGACCTGGCATGTTCAAGGTAATTTCTATTGATGTACCTGCATCTGGTAATAAAACATCAAAAACAGTTTGTGAACCCTGATAACGGATATTAGATGCACGAACATCTGCATCAAAATCGATGCCATAACGGATAACCTGACGTGTTACTTCAGGGAGCAAACTACGAACCTCTTCATCATCGACACAGACTACCGCCAGTCCGTAAAATGGCAAGTGATGTAAGAATTCAACAAAGGCCTGTTTCAGTCGTGTGAAATCACCGCCATAAGTTGACAGGTGATCGGCATCGACATTGGTAACAATTGCTATCATTGGCTGTAAATATAAAAACGAAGCATCACTCTCGTCCGCTTCAGCAACCAGGTATTTACCTTTACCCAAACGCGCATGCGTTGCAGAACTATTAAGTTTTCCGCCGATCACATACGTTGGATCCAGTCCTGCTTCAGCGAGGATACAGGTCACCAACGAAGTCGTCGTCGTCTTACCGTGTGTTCCTGCAACTGCTATACCGTGACTGAATCGCATCAGTTCAGCAAGCATTTCAGCTCTGGGCACTACGGGAATACGTTTCGCTCTCGCCGCTTCCACTTCGACATTATCTTTATCGATAGCGGTCGACGTCACGACCACATCGACATCACTCACATTTTCTGCCGTGTGCCGGTTATAAACTACGACGCCTAAACTTTTTAATCGATCAGTAACGGCATTACTCGCAATATCAGAACCACTTACCTGATAGCCCAGAGTATGCATCACATCAGCGATACCACTCATACCTGCGCCACCGATACCAACGAAATGTACTTTACGTATACGTCGCATAAAGTTTTCATGACTTTTGCTTTCATGATTTTCAGCCGCATTACGGACAGACTTAGACATCAGGCAATGCCTCCCGCAGTCAAACAGGCATCTGCTATGGTTTTTGCCGAACCGGGTATAGCCAACTTGCGCGCAGCCACAGCCATGTCTAATAATTTTTTACGATTAGCTGAAAAATCAGTGATGACATCAACTAACCAGTTAACGGTTAATTCATGTTGCTGCTTGATAATCGCAGCACCTGCTGCTTCAAGGTAATAAGCGTTATGCGTTTGATGATCATCTACAGCATGAGGATAAGGCACTAAAATAGATGCGACACCCGCTGCCGCAAGTTCAAACACAGTCATCGCACCAGAGCGACAAATCACCAGGTCTGCCCATTCATACGCGGCTGGCATATCATCAATAAATGCTTCTACATCAGCCTCAACACCCGCATCAGCATAATGCGCTTTTGCTGATTCAATATTTTTTAACCCGGTCTGATGTATCACCCGGGGACGCTGACCAATTTCTATTTCAGCCAAAGCCTGCGGGATGATCTCATTCAGTTTTACTGCGCCCAAACTGCCGCCAATAATCAGTAGGCGCAAACCCTCCTGGTCATGACCTGAACGTTGGGCGACACGGTCTTCAGGTTTTGCTATATCACATATAGACTGCCTTACCGGATTACCAGTAGTGGTGGCATTTTTAAATACGCCGGGAAACGCCTGCAAGACAACGGTTGCCAACCTGGCTAAAACCTTATTCGTCAATCCGGGGATAGCATTTTGCTCATGCACCAATAATGGTTTTCGCATCAACCACGCCATCAGACCACCGGGACCCGATGCGAAACCACCCATACCTAACACAGCACATGGTTTCCTTTTAAGCAGAACAATGAGTGCCTGCCAGCAAGCCATGATCAGACGAACCGGGGCAAACAACAACGCAAAAGTACTTTTCCCACGCAAGCCAGTAATACTCATCCACTCGATGGGATAACCTGCCTGCGGCACCAAACGTGACTCAATCCCTGCTCTCGTGCCCAACCAGACTACAGGCACACCACGTAATCTCAACTCATCAGCAACAGCCAACGCAGGAAACACATGACCACCTGTACCACCTGCCATAATTAATACCGGGCGAACATCAATCATGATCGATATCTCCCAGCTCTGCCTGAGCCTGCTTTAACTGAACGGCTGGTTGCCCTTGAGATTAAAGCCGACGATCTATTTTGCCTGCGGCTATTTTGCGGTTTTTTACCTGTGGATTTTTTACCGCTCTGTTTTCGCGCCTGCTTAGCAGTACCACTGGTTTCATAATGAATACGCAACAGCAAACCAACCGCCATACAACAGACTATTAAACTACTGCCGCCATAACTCATCAGCGGCAACGTCAATCCTTTTGTTGGTAGCAAACCAACGTTTACACCCATATTAATAACAGCCTGCATCGATAACCAGATACCGATCCCGTAAGCCATGTACGCTGCAAAGTAGTTACCCGAATCTTCAGCCTGTGCCGCAATTTTAAACGCCCTGAGAAATAATGCGCTGTACAACAACACAACGATCGTCACCCCGATGAAACCTAACTCTTCAGATAAAACAGCAAATAAAAAGTCGGTATGTGACTCAGGTAAATAAAACAGTTTCTGAACACTGCCGCCAAGACCGGTGCCAAACCAGCCGCCTGTACCAATAGCGATTAATGATTGCGTCAATTGAAATCCACTATCAAAAGGATCTGCCCATGGATTAGCAAAGGAGGTGATGCGTTGCAAACGATATGGCGAAGTAACAACCAGTAACATCGCAGCACAGACAAAAATAAATACGAAGGAGATGAATTGACTAAACCGAACACCGGCTAAAAACGTCATACCTAATACTGTGCCCATGATAACGACTGTTGCACCAAAATCAGGCTCCATCAACAACAGCAAGCCCGCAAAACCAACCGTCACCATCGGTTTCAAAAAACCTAATAAAGAACTTCGTACAGCATCACCATGTCGCACTAAGTAACCAGCCACGTAGATCACCAGAAACAATTTAACCAGCTCTGATACCTGCAGATTAATAATACCTAACGGTAACCAGCGTGTACTACCATTCACTGTTTTACCAACACCGGGAATCAATACGATGACCAACAAGAACAGGGCAAACAGTAACAGTGCCATGCCTGATTTTTCCCAATTTACCAGACGGATTTTAAACACCACCAATGCAGCAAACACGCCCATCGCTACAAATACCAGCTGGCGCTGCAGATAATAAAATGGGTTTGAAAAATTTCTATCGGCAACACTTATCGAAGATGATGCCACCATGATCACACCGATCGTCAGCAGTGAAATAAAAGCCAGAACCAACACTGGATCAAGATCATCAATATCCAGACCAAAGAGACGAGCAACCTTGGCACGCACTGTGCTTGTTAGCTGCAGTCTTTCAAACATATCAGCGGTCACACTCATGACGATGACACCTTTGACAGTAGATCTTCAACCGCCGCAACAAAGACGTCACCACGATGTTCAAAATTATCAAACATATCAAAACTTGCACATGCTGGTGCCAACAAAACATTGTCTCCCGGTCCTGAAAACTTTTGCGCTGCAAGCACAGCCGATTGCATATCTGTAACCTGCTCAACAGGAATATCGCCGGGTATGACAGATGCGATTTTTGCTGCATCTTTACCCATCAGAACAACCGCACGGCAGTGTTGTTTTATGGCATCCGCGAGTTCAGAAAAATCAGCACCTTTCGCATCACCACCTGCGATCAAAACATGTTTACCAGGCAAACCAACAAGCGCCGCAATTGTTGCACCAACATTGGTAGCCTTAGAATCATTGATCCAGTCAACACCATTTATATGAGCGACAAACTGCGTACGATGAGGCAAGCCTTTAAACGCTCTCAAGGTGTTCAGCATACTATCCATCGGTAAACCGACTGCATACCCCAAAGCGAGCGCTGCTAATGCGTTTTGCAGGTTATGAGAGCCTTTGATCTTCAACTGATCAACGTCGATCAGGAATTGACTACCAAAATATAGCGCAGGTGATTTATGCTCGCCTTCGACCAATCCAAATTGATTGTCTTCCGGCTCATCTAAGGTAAACCTGATCTGTTTGTCAGCAGAGACACTGACACGGCTCGCTAATGCATCGTCTTTATTTAGAACCAGCACCTCAGCGTTTTCATAGATGACCTGCTTACTGCTTGCATAGGCAGAAATACTCTCGTAACGATCCAGATGATCGGCACTGATATTCAGAACCACTGCGGCTCTCATCGGTAAGTATTGCAATGTCTCCAATTGAAAACTCGACAGCTCAAGCACATACAGGTCAGCATCGTCATCCAGCGAATCGAGCACGGGCAAGCCAATATTTCCACAAGCGACTACATTTTTCCCGGCCTGGTTAGCCATTAAAGCCAGCAAGGTCGTCACGGTAGATTTTCCATTAGAGCCTGTTATGCCAACGACAGGCGCTGCCGCTTCATGTGAAAACAAATCGATATCACCGATAATTTCGATATTATTATTTTTAGCTGCAACCAGTGCCGGCTCAGCCAATGCCACACCAGGACTAACGACGATCCTGTGTGCTTTAACAAATAACGAAGCATCAAACTGACCGGTAAAATATTCAACATCAGCATATTCATTTTTTAATGTTGTCAGACCAGGCGGAATATCACGGCTATCAACAACGATCACCGCTTCACCCAGTGCACGCAAATAGCGCACCACAGACAAACCGGTCTTACCTAGTCCTACGACTAGTGTATAAACAGCTTGTTCAGGCTTAACAGTCATGATGTTTAATGCACTCATATATTTCTATCGAACTCAATCTCTTATATAACCTTCGCTACTACCTGACTTTCAGTGACGCCAAACCGATTAATACCAATACGACGGTAATAATCCAGAAGCGCACGATAACTCTTGGCTCAGGCCAGCCTTTTAATTCAAAATGATGATGGATAGGCGCCATCCTGAAAATTCGCTTACCCGTTAATTTGAATGAAGCGACCTGCAAAATAACGGACACGGTTTCCATAACAAAAATGCCGCCCATGATAACCAGCACCAGTTCCTGCCTGACATAAATGGCAACCACACCAAGTGCCGCACCTAATGCCAACGCGCCGACGTCTCCCATAAAAACCTGCGCAGGATAGGTGTTAAACCATAAAAACCCCAAACCGGCGCCAACCAGTGCACCGCAGAAAATCGTCAATTCGCCGACTCCTGCAACATAGGGAATACCGAGATAACCTGAAAAGTTCAAATGCCCTGTAAGGTAAGCAAACACACCAAGCGCACCAGCCACCATCACCGTTGGCATGATGGCGAGACCATCAAGCCCATCTGTGAGATTAACCGCATTACTGCTTCCCACGATAACCAGATACGCGAGCACGATGAAAGCGCCACCTAACGGGATCAAAGCGTCTTTCATAAAAGGAATGATCAAGGTTGTTTCAATCGGTGTTTTCGCATTAGCAAAAATAAAATATGCTGTCAGCAGGCCAAATACGGTTTGCCAGAAATATTTTACTCTTGCAGATAAACCTTTTGAGTTTCCATAAACCAGCTTTTTATAATCATCAACACCGCCGATCAGACCAAAAGACAACGTAACGCCCAGGGCCACCCAGACTTTATTACTGGACAAGTCACTCCATAACAGGGTAGTGACTGCTATAGCGATAAGGATTAAAGCACCACCCATCGTTGGCGTGCCCGCCTTGGATAAATGTGACTGCGGACCATCATCACGCACCTGCTGTCCAATTTTGTAACTGGACAGCTTACGTATCATGTAAGGGCCAATCACAAGAGATAAAACCAGTGCGGTAATGGTGCCAAGAATGGCGCGTAAAGTAATGTATTGAAATACGGCAAAGCCGCTGTCAAATTGTTGTAGATATTCTGCTAATGTTAAAAACATTAGTTCACCCTCTTATTTTTATTATCGTGGGTCAATATCCCTTCAACTACTTTTTCCATAGCCGCACTGCGAGAACCTTTTATTAAAACGACTTCACTTCCTGTTAAGTCTTTTTTTAATGCCTCAATCAATTCATCTTTAGTTTGAAAATAATATCCGTTATCAGCAAAAGCATTAACGGCATTCACACTCAGATCGCCTGTCGCATACAACGCCTTGATACCAGCGTCTTTCGCTTTTGCACCAATCTCGGCATGTAACGACTCAGCACTTTCACCAAGCTCAGCCATATCACCCAATACCAAAATTGTTTTATCCGTCACATCACCCTGCATATCAGATAACACGTCTATAGCGGCAGAGACAGAAAGCGGATTTGCATTATAAGTATCATCGATAACCCGATAACCAGACGCTGCTGTTGAAATGGTTAATCGGCCTTGAATATTTTCAAATTCAGATAAAGATGAAACGATTGACTGCAACGGTATTTCCAGGGACTTAGTTGCCGCGATTGCCGCCAGTGCATTCATCACATTATGTTTACCCGGCACTTTAAGCATTAATTCAGCCGTTTCTTTTTCAGCAATAATTTGATAGCGGTTGCCTGTTATTAATTTTGCAAAAATATCCGCTTTATCATCCAGCATAGAAAAACTGATGACACGTTTATTGGTACAACGTTCTGCACAATACTCTTGCCAGAATGAGCTGAATACATCATCCAGATTAATGATAGCGATACCATCATCAGTTAATCCGTTATAGATCTCAGCTTTAGTTTTTGCGATATTTTCCAACGATCCAAAACCTTCGAGGTGAGCCGGCCCAACATTATTCACTAATGCGACATCAGGCCGTGCTATCGATGTCAGATAATCAATTTCACCTACATGATTTGCACCCATCTCGATCACAGCATATCGATGCTGCTCTCTTAGTTCTAACAACATCATTGGCAAACCGATGTCATTATTCAGGTTGCCCTTTGTTGATAAAACCGAAGATTCACCGGCAAAATCAGCTAAAATTTTGCGACACATCTCCTTTACTGAAGTCTTACCGTTACTACCGGTAATACCTATCAACTTACCGGTAAATTTCTGACGCCAATAGGCAGCGAGCTGCCCCAATGCAATGCGTGTATCAGCAACTTGTACCTGAGATAGATCTTTTGAACCCACCCCCGCTTGAAGATCGCTCACCAATGCGCCAACCGCACCTGCTGTATTTGCCTCGGATACAAACTGATGGCCATCGAATCGCTCACCTTTAAGCGCTACGTAAAGATCACCTGACCGTATATCGCGGGTATCTTTTGAAACACCGGTCATCAGAACATCCGGACCGACCAATCTGGCATTCAAGGCTTCGGCAATATGCGACATCATCATCACTAAAGCACTCCACCATCACGGGCGGACAAAAATTCACGCGCCACACGACGATCATCGAATGCGATATGGACATCGCCAACGATCTGACTGGTTTCATGTCCCTTACCTGCAAGTAACACAACATCTCCTGGCTGTGCATTGGTTATCGCTATATCGATTGCCTGACGGCGATCAAGCACTGCCTCCACATTTTCAACTGAAGAAAAACCACGCATGATTTCATCGATGATGTCCTGTGGGTCTTCATGACGAGGGTTATCCGTGGTGACAATAATTTTATTGGCATATTTTTCTGCCACTTTTGCCATCAACGTCCGTTTGCTGCGATCACGATCGCCGCCGCAGCCGAACACACACCATATATCACCGCTGAAGTGGTCACGTAATGACTGACAGACCGCTGCCAGTCCTTGTTCTGTATGAGCATAATCAACCACGACCACAGGTTTATCATCTTCAGATATGATTTCTACACGACCATCCACCGGATGAACGCCGGCAAGACTTTTTATCGCATCTTCAAAGGAAAGCTGGCTGACCAATAAGGTAGATAAAACAGCCAATGCATTAGCAACGTTGAAGCGTCCTATCAAAGGAATATCAAACTCCGCGTTACCTCCGGGAGTTACGACCGAAAGGTGGCAACCTCTTTCAAACGGTTTTATCTCCAAAGCGTTAACAAAATAATCAGCATAGTCTTTGTAGGCCGATACATCTTCTTTTAAGCTGTAACCCCAAACGCAGACATTTTCACGCACCTCTTTCGCCAGCTCTCTGCCATAGTCATCATCCAGATTGATGACAGCCGAACCTAATCCCGGTGTACAGAACAAACGTTTTTTTGCTGCCGCGTAATTATCAAGCGTGCCGTGATAATCAAGGTGATCCCTTGCCATATTGGTAAAGACCGCTGTAGTGAATGCAACCCCGTTCACACGGCCTTGATCAAGACCATGCGATGACACTTCCATCACCACGTGCCTGGCACCGGCTTGTTGTATATCAGCCAACGTCTTCTGCACATGCAAGGCATCAACGGTTGTCAGGCCAGTTGGATGCAGGTCATTAATAAAACCGTTACCAAGCGTGCCTAATACACCACAGTGAACATCGTGAGCATCCAGGCATTGCGCTAAAAAATGAGCCACTGAAGTCTTCCCGTCAGTACCCGTAACACCGATCGTATTCATCGAAAGCGAAGGTTGCTCGTAGTAGCGCGAAGCGATCGGACCGACTTTATATTTCAGATTTTCGCAATGGATGCATAACACTTTATTTGAAATGGAATCCAGTATCTCACTACGATTTTCAAGATCGCCATCCCACAACACGACACTGACACCTTTAGCTACCGCATCTTGCGCATACAACAGACCATGTGTATTAAACCCCTGATGCGCGATAAACAGATTACCGCTGCGCGCTTTACGATTATCCTGCACTAATGCATTAATGGTGATATCACGACATTGCTCTATCAAGGCATCGTCAATAAAACCTTCAAGCAGAAAATCTAATGTGACTTCATTCTGCATCAGGCTTCACCGCCATCATTGCCAGCTGCAGTCGGCACATCCTGAATCACTGAACCGACTTTCATCAACTGCTTTTTAGAAACTCTATCAGGTGCAATATCCAGCAAACGCATTGCTCCAGACATCACCTGGCCAAATACCGGTGCCGCTACCAGGCCACCAAAATATTCACCGTTACGCGGTTCATCGATCATCACCACCATCACTAATTCAGGCCTGTCAGCAGGAACCATGCCGGCAAAAATTGAAAGGTAACGATCTTCGGCATAGCCACCTGCGACAAACTTATGGACCGTGCCTGTTTTACCGGCAACACTGTAATTCGCCACGCCTGCGCGTTTACCGGTACCCTTATCAGAGATAACACGCTGCATCATTTTGCGTACTGCGCGCGCCGTTTCAACAGACATCACACGCTGACCTTCTACCGCTTCACCCTGTTCGTAATCTTCATCCAGTAAAAAATTAACCGGCCGTAAAATCCCGTCAGCCGCAATAGCGGAATACGCATGCGCAAGCTGCAAAGGCGTTACCGAAACACCATAACCAAAGGCTAATGATGCTCGTTCAAAATCATTATTTAGCGAGTCCATCGTAAGCTGACCACCAGCCTCCCCCGGAAAACCACTACCTGTTACTACGCCAAAACCCAGCTTCTGATACATCGACCACTGCTGCTCCGCATCCATTGCCAGGGCGATCTTACTGATACCCACATTACTGGATTTTTCCAGCACGCCGCCCACGTCAAGATCACCGTAATTTTTATGGTCCCGGATGATGTTGCCTTTAACCTTCATATGACCAGGCGCTGTCTCAACTTTATAATACGGTTTCCATCGTCCGCTCTCTAAAGCTGCCGCGATAGTAATGGGTTTCATCGTTGAGCCAGGCTCAAACACATCGGTAACCGCACGATTTCTTATCGCCTGCGGCTTCAGCTGCTTTCTATCATTAACATTAAATGACGGCTGGTTTACCATCGCCAGCACTTCACCTGTACGCACATCAAGCACAACCGCCGAGCCGGCAACTGCGTTATGTTTTATGACTGCTGCTTTCAAAGCACGGTAAGTAACATATTGCAATCTTTTATCCAGACTTAACTTTATAGCCTTGCCTGGCTCTGCCGACTTAATACGCTCGACATCGTCAAACGCGCGACCTAAACGATCACGGATGATACGTTTTTTACCCGGGTGGCCTTTCAGCCATTTATCAAACGCTAACTCAACGCCTTCCTGACCATTATCATCGATATCAGAAAAACCAACGACGTGCGCCGCCACTTCACCACTTGGATAATAGCGGCGATACTCGTTTAACAGTGAAACACCCGGCGCCTTTATCGCCATCACCTGATCAGCCAGTTCTGGCGACGCATGACGTTTCAAATACAGGAACTCACGGTGCGCATAGCGTTTAATCTTTTGCTTTAAACTAATCGCATCTAACGACAACAATCCTGCAACTTTAACCAGCTTATCTAAATCATCTATGGCAACTTGCGGATTCACCCAGATGCTATTTACCGGCGCACTAACCGCCAATGGCTCGCC
>DAOWFN010000027.1 GCA_030637945.1 Gammaproteobacteria bacterium | reverse complement strand
TTTGACAAGCATGGACATCGTTTTTATGAGGCAAGTATCTACAGCCATCTCGGTGAGTATTACTTAACGAAACGTCGTTATTCAGATGCGGCTCTATCTTATCAGGCATACATCGACCGCAATCCTGTTTCTAAAGAATCACCCTATTTTAATATCCGTGTGATTGAGATCTATAAAAAAGGTGGCTTCCCGAAACTGGTGGTCGATGCAAAACGGGATTTCTCAAAGACGTATAGCCTGAATTCTACTTACTGGACATTCTTTGATATAAACGAACATCCTACTGTCCTGCAGTTTTTGAAGTCTAACCTTATCGATCTGGCGAATCACTACCATGCCCTGTATCAGGATAAGCGTTTGCATAAACAGAAGGAAGATAATTACCAGGAAGCCATCCATTGGTATCGTCAATACCTGTCATCATTTGCGGAAGAGAAACAGGCGCCAATGCTTAATAATCAGCTGGCTGGATTGTTACTCGAGCATAAAGATTACCTCGCTGCGGCAACTGAGTATGAACGTACGGCATATAATTATCTGACACATGCCGAGTCAGCCAGTGCAGGGTACGCGGCGGTATTTGCCTATCGAGAACATTTGAAGGTTGTTGATCAGTATCAACGTAATATCGTAAAGCGTGAGATCATCCGTAGTTCGCTCAAGTTTTCTGAGTACTTCCCTACACATAAACATGCAGCTGTCGTATTGGTTGCTGCTGTCGATGACTTGTATGCACTCGAAGATTACGAACAGGCGATTACTTACGGCAGACGTGCGATCAAGGTTTATCCGAATGCTGACAGCAAATTGTTGCGTTCAGCATGGATGGTCGTGGCGCATGCCTCTTTTGATATAGCTAATTATAAAGATGCAGAGGATGCTTATACAACGACCCTGTCATTAACAGATAAAAAAGATAAGAGTTATGTCTCGTTAACTGAAAATCTTGCGGCATCAGTCTACAAACAGGGTGAACAAGCAAGGACACTTGGTGACCATAAGTTAGCGTCAACTCATTTCTTACGTGTCGCAGAGGTAGCGCCAAACTCGAAAATACGTCCAACAGCAGAATATGATGCTGCGGCTTCGTTGATGTTGCTGAAAGAATGGGGTGCGGTAGCCTCGGTTCTGGAAAGGTTTAGAAAACTTTATCCTAAGAATGAATTACAAAATGATATAACGAAAAAACTAGCTGTCGTTTATAAAGAAGATGGAAAATACCTGAAGTCTGCAGCTGAGTTCGAGCGTATCGAAAAAGAAAATCCAAAAGATGATGCTCTGCGTCGTGAAGCTTTAAACCAGGCAGCCGAGCTGTACGTAAAAGCAGGCGAGAAAAATAAAGCGCTGCTGGTTTACACTAAAATGGTTGATTACTTTCCTGTGCCTATCGAAGACGCCATCGAGGCACGCCAGAAAATGGCCGATATATATCGGGAACAGGATAAGCGTAAACAATATATATATCAGTTAACGCAGATTGTCGCTGGTGATGCAGTGGCGGGTAAAGGCAGAACGGATCGTACTAAATTTCTCGCGGCTAACGCATCATTGGTACTGGCCGAGCCGAAACTTACGGCATTTAAAAAAGTGGCTTTAGTCAAACCGTTTAAGAAAAATCTTAAGAAGAAAAAACAACGGATGCGTTCAGCGATCGATGCGTATACCAAGCTGGTCGAATACCAGGTGGGCGATGTAACTGCAGCGGCGACCTATTATATTGCTGAGATCTATTATGAATTTAGTGTTGCGTTATTAGCGTCTGAAAGACCAACGAATCTATCTGCAGATGAGTTAGAGCAGTATGAATTAGTTATTGAAGATCAGGCCTATCCGTTTGAAGAAAAAGCAATAAGCGTGCATGAGAAGAATATGGAACTTCTGGATGTTGGTATCTACAACAAATGGATAGATAAAAGTATCAGTAAATTGGCAGCCTTATTACCTGCTCGTTATGCGAAAACGGAGCAGGGCAGCACTATCGTAGCATTGATACAGCCAGCTATAAAGACTAAGGCTGATCTGCTTAAAGAGAAATTAGCTGAAGAAAATTTAAAGAGTAGCCCTTCTGCCAACGATGCTGCTGTAAGCGATAAGGTCATAAAAAACGATAAACCCCCTGAGCAGGAAGCGGTTGCCAGTGATGCAGGAAACGAGGTATCGGAAGGAGAGGATTTAAAGAGTAATTCTGCTGATGCTGCTGTTGTAAATGATGAAGCTGCTGTAAGCAATAAGGATATGGAAGACAATAAAACCCTTGAGCAGGAAGCAGTTGCTAATGATGCAGGAAATAAAGCATCGGAAGAAGATGATTTAAAGAGTAATTTTGCTGATGCTGCTGTTGTAAGTGATGAAGCCGCTGTAAGCGATAAAGATATAAAAGACGATAAAGTTCCTGAGCAGGAAGCCGTTGTCGGTGATGCAGGAAACGAAGTATCGGAAGAAGAAAATTTAAAGAGTGACTCTTCCGCCAACGATGCTACTGTAAATGATGAGGCGACTGTAAGCGATAAGGATATAAAAGATGATAAAACTCCTGAACAGGACGTCGTTGCTAGTGATGCAGGAAAAGATGTAACGGAAGAGGCTGTATCTGGAGGTGATCGGTGATAGAGATGATTAAAAAATATTTTGTATATCTTTTGACTGTTTTTTTATTTGCTTGCGCAGGTGGTGAAGTAAAACAGGAAGCCGATACTCAAATATTCAAGAAGGGTGTTGAGCATGTCAATGTGGATTCTGATATAGAAAGAGACTTCAACAGCGCCGTAATGTTATTGCATCAGGGCCAATATCAACAAGCTGTCACTGTTCTGAAGACGGTTATCGAGCGTGAACAAAGATTGCCTGCCCCCTATATTAATATTGCAATGGCTTATAACAAATTAGATGACACTAAAAACGCGGAAGAAAACCTTATCAGTGCACTCAAGCTTGACATCGGGCACGCTACAGCAAATAACGAGTTAGGTCTGTTGTACCGCAAAGCAGGCAAGTTCAATGCTGCGCGTACCGCCTACCAGAATGCAATTAAAGAACATTCTGACTATTTACCTGCTAAAAGAAATTTAGGTGTTTTATGTGATTTGTATATGCATGACTATCAGTGCGCACTCGAGCAATTTGAGGATTATCTCGAGCTGAAACCTGACGATAAAACGGTGGTGATCTGGGTTGCTGATGTAAAGCGTCGGCTTGGTCAATAGATTTAGATTGAAGCTATATAACAAGATATGGCTAGAGAATGTGTTTTGTTGATATTGATAATTTAAAGATGCTGTAGGTGATGAAATTATGACAATTAAAGCTATACTCCATACAGTTTTAGTTTGGCTATTGTTACAGACAATGGCTTTAGCTGAAGAAAAAAAAGTTGATTCTGACGTAAAAGAACTGTCAGGGATTTCAATTATTGGTAATAAAGAAGCACCGAAATCACTATATATTGTGCCATGGCAGAATTCTGAAGTTGGTGTTGCTACAAGTTTAAGTTCGGGTCTACTGGATGACAGTATGAGGCCTGTAGATAAAGAAGTGTTTTTGCGAGAACTCGATTTTTACGAGTTAAGTCACGGCACGAAATTTCAATAAAACTATTAATAAAAAGCTGTGTTGAGCAGCAATTCTTAAGATGAGGAGTACGTGATGGATACAATCCAGAACATTGTGCAGTTTTTCCAGACCGGTGGTACTTTCATGTACCCGATATTAATTGTGTTTGCCTTTGGCGTGGCCATCTGTATCGAGCGGTATAAGAAACTGTCGGGTATCGGCAAGGTTAACAAAGATGTCTGGGATCAAGTGCATCCATTGCTTGACGACGGTAATTTTGATGGTGCGCGTGAGTCGATCTCCGATAACCAGTCAACGATAGCTAATTTATTAAATATGGGTCTGGCACGACAGGGTTCAGTTCGTCGCCGTGATGATATCGAGATTGCGATGGAAGAAAGCATGATGGAGATCATCCCGACTCTGGAAAAACGGACTCCTTATATCGCCCTGTTTGCGAATATTTGTACCTTATTAGGCCTGCTAGGTACGATTATGGGTCTGATCGAAGCTTTCACCGCAGTAGCAAATGCAGATCCTGCTGAAAAAGCTGATCTGTTATCAGCCAGTATTTCGGTAGCGATGAATACCACAGCTTTTGGTCTGATGGCTGCGATTCCTCTGTTAATTACGCATGCGATGCTTTCTTCAAAAACAAGCGAGATCGTTGATAG
>DAOWFN010000131.1 GCA_030637945.1 Gammaproteobacteria bacterium | reverse complement strand
TTGGATTGCTTTGTCTCATACCCGCCAGTAGGCGAGCGATCATTCGTTTTATCATGGCAAAAGCCTCAGTGTACACGAGCTTTAATGCCAGTGCAGGGGGCTTTCAGCAGCATCAGCATCAAAATCAGCAGGACTTTTACAGCAAAAAACCGGGTGAGAAAAAGCCTAAAGTTGGTCGCACCATCGAAGGTGAGTTTAAAAGAGAAGATTAGGTTCTATGTAGGTGCGAATTCATTCGCACGATGTGGCATAAATATGATATCTCGGCGTGCGAATGAATTCGCACCTACATAATAACAACCAAATAATTGCCTAATTTTTCTAAATATCCCCTTGAAATCACCAAAACCGCCCTTATTAATCAAATCATCAGACATTTGGAGAATAACTCGGAAATTTCCAGGTTAGATGCTTGACTCCAACGGTTTCGTCATTATGATTGGCACTCGCTTAGGTAGAGTGCTAAAACGAATTTATAACATTTCTAAATAGAGGAAAGTAAAAAATGAAAATACGTCCATTACACGACAGAGTTGTCGTTAAACGTATGGAAGAAGAGCGCACCAGTGCTGGTGGCATCGTAATTCCGGATTCAGCAACAGAAAAACCATCTGAAGGTGAAGTGATTGCTGTTGGTAAAGGCAAAGTAAATGAAGCTGGCGATGTTCTCGCTATGGATGTGAAGGTCGGTGACAAGATTTTATTTGGTAAATATTCAGGTACAGAGATCAAAATTGAAGGTCAGGATGTTCTGATTATGCGCGAAGAAGATATTTTGGGTGTAATCGCCGCGTAAAGTCGGCTGTACAAGTTACAAACGCACATAAAACAAACATTAAGTATTAGTTAAGAGGAATTTAGATATGCCAGCAAAAGACGTACGTTTTGGTGATGATTCACGTACCCGTATGGTACAGGGCGTGAATATATTAGCCAACGCAGTAAAAGTAACACTCGGCCCCAAAGGTCGTAACGTAGTATTAGAAAAATCTTTCGGTGCACCAACCATCACTAAAGATGGTGTCTCCGTTGCTAAAGAGATCGAACTGGAAGACAGATTCGAAAACATGGGCGCACAGATGGTGAAAGAAGTTGCATCGCAGACTTCAGACATCGCAGGTGACGGTACTACAACAGCAACCGTACTGGCTCAGGGTATCGTTCGTGAAGGAATGAAATCAGTTTCAGCCGGTATGAATCCAATGGACCTGAAACGTGGTATTGATAAAGCTGTTCATGCTGCAGTAGGAGCACTGAAAAAATTATCAAAGCCTTGTTCTGATACCAGCGCAATCGCGCAGGTAGGTACTATCTCTGCAAACTCTGACTCAAGTGTTGGTGAAATCATTGCAGAAGCGATGGACAAAGTCGGTAAAGAAGGTGTCATCACTGTAGAGGAAGGTACAACATTAGAAAACGAACTTGAAATCGTTGAAGGCATGCAGTTTGACCGTGGTTACCTGTCGCCTTATTTCGTTAACGATCAGGAAAACATGAGTGCCGATCTGGAAAACCCATTTGTTTTATTGTTCGACAAAAAGATTGCAAACATCCGTGAACTGCTGCCAACATTAGAAGCCGTTGCTAAAGCAAGCCGTCCACTGCTAATCGTTGCAGAAGATGTTGAAGGCGAAGCACTGGCAACATTGGTTGTGAACAGCATGCGCGGTATCGTGAAGGTTTGTGCTGTTAAAGCGCCTGGTTTTGGTGATCGTCGTAAAGCGATGATGCAAGATTTGGCTGTTCTGACTAAAGCAACAGTTATCTCGGAAGAAGTTGGTTTATCACTAGAAAAATCAACTTTGGAAGATCTGGGTACGGCTAAACGTATCACTATCTCTAAAGACAACACAGTTATTGTTGATGGTGCCGGTACTGCAAAAGATATCAAAGCACGTGTTGATCAGATCCGTGCGATGATCGAAAATGCAACTTCAGATTACGATATCGAAAAACTTCAGGAACGTGTCGCTAAGTTAGCTGGCGGTGTTGCAGTCATCAAAGTTGGCGCGGCTACTGAAGTTGAGATGAAAGAGAAAAAAGCACGCGTTGAAGACGCGCTGCATTCGACACGCGCAGCGGTTGAAGAGGGTGTTGTCCCTGGCGGCGGTGTTGCATTGATTCGCGCTTGCAAAGCGGTTGATAAACTGGAAGGTGACAACCATGACCAGGATGTTGGTATCGCAATCGCACGTCGTGCAATGGAAGATCCATTACGCCAGATCGTCGAAAATTCGGGTGAAGAAGCATCCGTAGTATTGGCCAATGTTGCAGCGAAAAAAGGTAACTACGGTTACAACGCAGGCACTGGTGAATACGGCGACATGATCAAGATGGGTATTCTGGATCCGACAAAAGTAACACGTACTGCACTGCAAAATGCAGCATCTGTTGCAGGTCTTTTGATCACAACCGAATGTATGGTTGCAGAACTCCCTCAGGAAGATGCTCCAGCAATGGGTGGTGACATGGGCGGCATGGGTGGAATGGGCGGCATGATGTAAGTGCTGTGCATTTATCAGTAATGCTAAAAAAGCTCCGCAAATGCGGGGCTTTTTTTATGGTGTAAAATTAAATCTGTTGTTATTTTCGTCCTGGCGAGGGAGCATGAAAAAAATATTTATATTGAGAGGTCTGTACTCTCTATGTATGCTTACCTCTTATTCCGTGATAGCTGATGTGCCCGTTGAGCAGGTAAAGGAAGTAAGCCACCTGTTAGGTTTTGTTAAAAACAGCGGTTGTATCATTAATCGGAATGGCACTGATCATCCGGCGTCAGAAGGTGTCAGTCATATCGAAAAGAAATATGACTATTTCAGGGATGAGATAAATAGTAGTGAAGAGTTTATCGAATATTCAGCGACTAAAAGTACGATGAGCGGCGAGTATTATACGGTGAGCTGTCCTGGTAAAAAAATAATTAAAACGCAGGATTGGTTATTGAAAGAGCTGGAATGGTTTCGTTCAGAATAGTAAGCTAGTTACAATTTATAACCGCCAGGATAAACCAGGGTATAACAGCATGATGAAAATTAAATATTTACTTCTACCGGTTTCAATAAGCCTGTTGTCTGTTGCATGTGCTTCATACACTGAAAAATACGATATAAATGAACCAGGTGCATTAGATGTAATACTATGTGAAGAACCAAGGCCGCAGATCTGTACACGTGAATATAACCCTGTTTGTGCAATCTTAAAGGATGGCAGCACTAAAACGGGTTCCACCGGTTGTACTTCTTGTTCAGATCCAGAGGTAGTGAGTTATAAGATGGGTGCCTGCGGTTTCGTCTCTCTGGATTGATCAGTGAAACCTGTATCAGAGAAAAATAATTTTCTATATTTAACGATCGGTATCGTTCTGCTGCTCTTTGTTGGTGCGATTTCAGATCAATTCGAAGGTGTTGTCGGTCATCAACTGGTTCAGGCATTTTCTGTTATCAATATCGTGGTCGGCATCTATGGTTTTAAATCAACGCAAAAGAGGTTCCTGTCAGGTACTGGTATCATTTTATCAATAGTAGCTGTTGTGATTATTGGTGCGGCATTAGAGTTATTGAAATTATATTACCTGCACCTGATCCTGTTGTTCTGTTTTTATCTTTGGGCTATCTGGCTAGCCGGTAAGCAGGTTTTATTTACCGGTCAGGTTGACGCTAACAGGATCGTTGGTGCGATATGTATCTATCTGTTGATGGGGCTGATCTGGGCGTTAATGTATCTGTTTATCGCGCAGGCAATACCAGGTGCGTTTAATGGTGTTGAGCAGATGGTCTGGTACGATAATTTTGCAGATGTTGCTTATTACAGTTATGTCACCTTAACCACCTTAGGTTATGGCGATATAAGTCCGGTTGCACCAATCGCACGTTTCCTGGTTTATATGGAAGCGGTTGTTGGTGTGTTCTATATGGCGATATTGGTTGCTAGTTTGATCGGTGTTGGTATCAGTGAGTCGAGTAAGCATTAAAAGAGAACCAGCAGTGATATTACAAGTACTTATCAAAAGACTTTATTCCACTGCCAATTATCGCCTTCTTATATTTAGAAGTGGAAAGTTGCACCTATTGATGGTCCACTAAAGTTCACATTTTTGATGACGCCATCTGTTGATTTTAGATCCCATTCCATGTGTCTGTAGGTAAGTGCTATGTCAACCCAGTTCGCTGCCTGGTAACTGACTCCTGATATAGCCTGCCATGTAAAGTCTGAATCACCAGTACCGATGTCCAGGTGATATGGGATGCTCCAGCGGTGAGCAAATGCGTACTTACCCTTAACACCGACTATCCCATCGGTGCTGTACCCATATCGATGCGCATAAAAACTGGTTGAGTATCACCAAGAATTGTTACGTTTAAACCAAAATCTGAACCCAGATCAAGGTATCTTACACCACCG
>DAOWFN010000104.1 GCA_030637945.1 Gammaproteobacteria bacterium | reverse complement strand
TCAATAACGAGCAATGTCATGTCATCGAATTTGAAAAAACCATGACAACAGATGATGCTAAAGATAACTGTGAGCACATATTGTCTGCTTGTAGAAACGAAGCATACAAACCACCTTCACAATCTGAGCAGCAGCATTCGATCAAACAGCGCGCACAAACATTTCGTAAAAAACTCGCTGAGCTTTCACCAGAAGATATACCCTTTTCTGTCTATCTGGCTGTAAATGAAGAAGCACAGATACGCGCTATTGATTACCATGTTCGCCTTAACACTCTGAATGGTAAGAATAATATTGCCATCATCAGTGAAGATAGAAAGTTATCACGCCGATTACGTGCGTTGCTTGAACGTGCCAATATCCAGCTACAGGATAACGCCGGCTGGTCACTGGCAACCACGCAGGCAGCTACGATTATCGAACGCTGGTTAGAATGTATAGAAGAAGACTTCAGTGCCTATCCATTACTGGATTGCCTTAAGTCACCTTTTATCAGCATCACACAGACAGTTTCTGGAGAAACAGCGAGCGATGATGAATACACAAAAAATATTTACCGTTTTGAACATGATTTAATATTTCACGAAAATATTAGCAGTGGCATCGATCAATATAAATCTGCACTTAAGGTCAGACTAAAACGCCTCAGCCACTGGCCGGCTAATACTTATGATGGTCTTATCAGTACACTAAATTATATTCAACGGAGCGCTGAGGTCTTAGCAAAATACTACTCGGATGATAAAAAAATTCTTTTATCTGATTTCCTTTCTGCCTTAATCGACAGCCTGGATTCACTCGGCGTTTTACATGGCTATCAAAATGATGAAGCGGGTCTACTCTTATTAAAAACGTTAGAGAACTTACAGCAAAGTATTAAGCACTCAGATCCAAAGTTAAGCTGGTACGATTGTCGAGTCTGGTTAGGAATGGCACTTGAAGCACAACATTTCACGCCACCCACAAACAATACAAACGTTAAGTTAATGACGCTCGAACAAGCATCACATCTTACTTTTGACTGTATCATCATCGCAGCAGCCGAAGCACAGCATTTTCCTGGTGGTGCCAACAGCTCCCCCTTCTTTAACCAGTCTGTACGTGAAGCCTTAAAATTAGATACCTGGAAAGAACAACGGGAAAGTCGCCATGAATTGTTTAATCGCACATTATTATCCGCACCAGAAATACTAATAACTGCATGCAACGAAGAAAAGGGTGAAGAAAAACCTGTATCACCCTGGTTAGAATTACTTATTAATTTTTACCGGCTGGTATTCAAAGAAATACCGGAAAATGAGTACTTATCCCAGCTCGTACAAAACGGCAGCGAAGTCTTTAACTGCGACGAAAGCAGTTTACCCGAGCCATCGATACAACCTCTCCCCTCGATGCCACAAGATTTAATCCCTGAAAGGATTTCGGCCAGTGCTTACCAACGCATCATTAATTGCCCTTACCAATACTTTAGTGCTGATGGGCTGCGGCTAAAGCCATTAGAAGAACTCAGTGATGAATTAAAAAAGTCAGATTATGGTGAACGCATCCATCTGATATTACAAACCTTTCACAGTGGTGACAGAAAACATGGCAAAGCATTTAATCAGACGATAACAGATGCAAATCGCCCGGAAGCCGAAGCTTATTTAACCAAGATTTCTAAAAGCATTTTCCTTACCGATCTGGAGAACAATGTATTACACAGAAGCTGGTTGTATCGCTGGCAGAAACATATTCCTGCATATATTAGCTGGCAAATTCGCCATCAAATCGATTGGAATATCTATATTAGTGAACAGAATCTTACGACCAGTCTTAATGATTCCATAGAAATTTATGGCCGTCTTGATCGCATCGATACCCGGAAAGACGATAAAACACATGCCATTATTGATTACAAAACCGGGAGAACAGCTCGGCAGGAAGATGTTGATACCGGAGAAAATGTACAATTATCTACTTATGTACTTCTCGATGATCAGGCAAGCGAAGTGAGTTACTTATCAGTAGATTCAAGCAATCAAAAAGTTGAAAATAAATCCTCACTTTCTGGCGAAGACCTGCAAATAAACCGCGATGAAAACAGGCAGCGGTTAATTACACTATTCGAACAAATGAATAACGGCGAACCATTAAACGCCTGGGGTGAGGCTTCTGTTTGTTTCTATTGCAACTTCTCCGGCCTCTGTCGTAAAGCGGAATGGGAGGCGTAGAAAACACGCAGTTAAAAGTGAATAGTTAATAGTGAAAAAATATAAAGCACGCCTACAATATCAGTCTTAAAGATTGTAGAGGCTCTTAAATAATCTGATCTGCTCCATAACTAAACACAAGATTCTTCACTATTGTTCAGAATGACACTAAATTTTTTTAACTATTAACTATTCACTTTTAACTATTCACTATTAACTATTCACTATCTTTCTATTGCACCGCAAATAGCGAACCATTTACACTGTTAAAATACACATGCTCCTGGCTGATAACCGCCGCTGAATAAAGTTTACTGTTCACTTTATATTTCCAACGCAGTTTACCTTCAGCTGCATCTAAAGCGTACAGGTTACCATCAGTACTGCCTACGTAGATGGTATGTGACGCAACAGTAACCGGAGAGAAAACACCTGCCTCTGTCCTGTATTCCCATTCACGTCTTCCATCTTCGACATCGTATGCATAGATATAACCATCCTTACTGCCGATAAAAACTCTATCGTTATAAAGCGCGGGTGAAGACAATACAGGCCCTGCCGTCTTTTTCATCCAGCTTTTTTGTCCGGTGTGAATATTTACTGCGTAGACACGTTTATCATCACTGCCAAAATAAACATTATGTTCATCTACTGCTGGCGAGGAATGGATCTTTCCATTTGTTTTAAAACGCCAGTACTCTTGTCCGGTATCTCGATTAACGGCAAACAGTTCTCCATTCAACGTACCAAAAAAGATAGTATTACCATAGACCGCAGGCGAACTATAAATGGATGCGCCCGCATTGAAGCTCCATTTTCTAAAACCACTCTCTGCATCAGCCGCATATAGGTGGCCATCTTCACTAGCAAAGTAGATGACGCCGTCAGCAATAATCGGCGAAGATGATATCGCACCTTTGGTCTCCTGTTTCCACACGATTGCCTGAGAATCAGCATCAATGGCGTACATGTTTTTATCCCAGCTACCGACATAGATCATTCCGTTAGCTATCGCCGGCGTCGATTCAACATTTCCGCCCGTTTTAAATCGCCATTTCAATCGACCAGTTTCCTGATCGATCGCATATAAATTATTATCATTACTGCCGAGGTAGATTGTTCCGTCGGCTATTGTCGGTGATGAATATGTTTTGTCGTCAGCACTGTATTTCCAGTGCAGCGCATTAAGCCGAGTAGGTCCTGATTCTTTATATACCGCAGTGTGACTTGAATCAGCTCGATACATGCTTGTTTTACCACCACAGGCTGTAAGCATAACCGTTAAAACAGTAACACTTAATAGTAACGATTTGCGATTTTTACAGGTACCACTAATAGATTTAATTATAGGCATGCAACGCTCCTGGTCTTCCTATTGATAATTATTATTTTTCCGCGAATGGCTATCTTATGAACGACATAAAGTAACTAACGTTATTATCTGAGAATAGACTAGTTTGAATGCAAAATCTGCTAAATTAAGGGTGAGAATTCTATCGATTTGCAGAGTGTGCTGCACCGGCACTACACAACAACTCGTAAGCAATGCTGTCACAGGAACGAGCCACCTCATCGACACTAAGCTCATCGCCCCACAATACGACCCGATCACCTATCTTTGCATCAACGCCTGTCAGATCGATACACAGGCTATCCATCGAAACACGTCCGATCAGATCACAGCACTTATCATTTAACCAGACAGGTGTGCCGCTTTTTGCGTGCCGTGAATAACCATCACCGTAACCTGCAGCGACTACGCCAACGGTAATATCTTTATCGCAGGTAAAGGTGCTGCTGTAACCTATCGACTCACCGGCCTTAACCACTTTGATATCTATCAGCATAGATTCAAACTGCATGACCGGCTGAAGGCCAAGCTCTGCTGCGGTAACATCTTTAAATGGTGATGCCCCATACAACATAATGCCGGGACGAACGACATCAAAATGACTTTTCGGCAAGCGCATTATGGCTGCGGAATTAGCCATACTACAGCTCACATCCACATTATTAATTACATTAATAAAACTTGACAACTGATTGTAATTATTAATATTGACCGTCACATCAGAGTGGGAAAAATGCGTCATCAAGAAAACATCTGCAACGTTAAAACACATTGATAATTGAGCATAATAAGCATCAACCTCATCTACCTGTATGCCTAGCCTGTGCATGCCTGTATCAATTTTTAACCAGCAATCGATAGCAGAAGCAAGCTTGGCTTCTAACAGACAATCCAATTGAAACTGCTGATGAACAACGCTGGATATACCTAATTCAGAAAACGCTTGAAGCTCTGTGACATTGCTAAAGCCGTGTAAAACAATGATGGGTTTTGTACAGCCATCGCTGCGTAAAGCATATGCTTCTTCCGGCATAGCCACAGCAAACATATCGGCATCTATCAGAACTTTTGCAGCAGACAACATGCCATGGCCATAGGCATCTGCCTTTATCACTGCCATTATTTGGCTGTTGGCAGCGTACTCTCGAACTTTGCCCAGGTTAGATGATAAAGCGTCTAGATTTATTTTAACCTTAGCTCGGCGCCATTGCTTGGGCGACTGCTCAGTCATTGAAAATCATCAACACTAGCCGTCAACTGAAGCCATCGGAATCGTACATCTCAGGTATGTAATTTTCAAACTTGGTATATTTACCGAGGAACGTCAGCAGTGATTTTCCTATCGGACCATTACGTTGTTTAGCAATAATAATCTCTGCTACGCCTTTTTGCGGACTGTCATCATTGTAGACCTCATCGCGATAGATGAAAACAATAATATCTGCATCCTGCTCGATAGCACCTGATTCACGAAGATCCGACATCACAGGACGTTTATCGGGACGCTGCTCCAGGCTACGGTTTAACTGTGACAATGCGATAACAGGTACTTTTAATTCTTTTGCCATCGCTTTCAGGCTACGCGATATTTCAGATATTTCTGTAGCACGGTTTTCGCTGCCGCCGTGTACCTGCATCAGTTGCAGATAATCGATCACGATCAAACCTAAACCATGCTGACGTTTCAGACGTCTGGCGCGCGCTCTGATCTCATGGGGAGATAAAGCGGGTGTATCATCGATAAAGATTTTTGCCTCAGACAGGATATGAATCGCTGAAGTAATACGTGCCCAGTCTTCATCAGTCAGGTTGCCGGTACGAATATGATGCTGGTCAACACGTCCCAGTGAAGAGATCATACGCATCGCCAGAGAATCGCCCGGCATCTCCATACTGAACACTGCCACCGGTAACTTGTCAGCAATCGCGGCATTTTCAGCAATATTCATCGCAAAGGTTGTTTTACCCATGGATGGTCGGCCAGCAACTATCACTAAATCTGCTTCCTGTAGACCTGTCGTCATTTCATCAAATTTATCAAACCCGGTAGCAACACCCGTTATGCCACCATCGCTATTAAATAAATGATCGATCTTATCGACTGTTTTTGACAACAGGGCTTTCATATCCTGAAAGCCGCTGGCACCGCGCGAGCCCTGTTCTGCGATATGAAACACCCTCTTCTCGGCGTGATCCAGCAACTCTTTACTCTCACGCCCCTCAGGCCGATAGCCGCTGCTACTAATGTCCGTTCCTACCGCAATTAACTGACGTAATACTGATTTTTCTCGAACGATGTTTGCGTAGGCAAGAATGTTTGCAGCGCTTGGCGTATCTTTCGCTAATCGACCGAGATACAGTAGACCACCTGCTTGCTCAAGCTGTTCATTCTTTTCCAGGCATTGAGATAAGGTAACTGCGTCAAAAGGTTCATTACGCGATTCTAGCTCACGAATAGCCGAAAATAATAAACGGTGATCATGGCGATAAAAGTCATCATCAACCAGTTTGTCAGCGATAGTTTCCCAGGCACGATTATCCAGCAATAACCCACCGATTACCGCCTGCTCTGCTTCTACTGAGTGCGGAGGCACACGTAGGCTGCTGGTTTGCCCCTCAGACAGTGATTCGGCGCTAGGAAATGGTGCTGTTTCTGACATAAATAAACCTGTTGTTGTGTCGTTGATTATAAAGACAGATGGCCGCTAACGAAAGTTATTTTTACGACAAAAGAATTTTTGAACCGCAGAGACGCAGAGGCACAGAGAAAAACTTTATTATCTTAGTTGCGCCTGCGGTGCCACTAACAAATAAACTCAGCGCCTCTGCGGTTCAAAAATTCTTTTGTCGTAAAAATAACTTTCGTTAGCGGCCATCTGTCTTTATAATCAACGACACAACAACAGGTTTATTTATGTCAGAAACAGCACCATTTCCTAGCGCCGAATCACTGTCT
>DAOWFN010000144.1 GCA_030637945.1 Gammaproteobacteria bacterium | reverse complement strand
GGTCCGGGCTCGTTCATGGGTTTAAGAATTGCAGCAGGCGTCGTTCAGGGTATCGCTTTTGCACACGATATTCCTGTCATACCTGTGTCAACGTTAAAGGCTATCGCACAGCGTGCTTTTGAGCAGACCCAAAGCAAATACGTTTTAGCGGCGATCGATGCGCGCATGGATGAAGTTTATTGGGCGGCTTATATTCTCGAAGATTCGATCAAACCACTCTGGCGAGCAGTGGTTGATGAGTGCGTGATATCACCGGATAAAATTCATCTGTCTGAGATGCTGACGGATAAGAGTGTCACATGGGTAGGCGCTGGTTCAGGCTGGGGTAATTATGCAGACAGATTACTGAGTGATGATGATTTCACTCTGCAGGAAATGCTGCCTGATTCTCTCCCTGGTGCTGAACAGGTGGTAAAGCTGGCGCTAGAAGATTTAAAATCAGGCAACACGGTGTCAGCCGCCGAAGCAATACCCGTTTACCTGCGGAATGATGTCGCTAAGAAACCAAAGACAATCACCTTCTAAATAACCATTTATGTGCCCATTTCGGGTGATTCCGGGGGCAATCTCGGGTAATATGCCTTGTTTGCGATATCCGCCTCAGACGACTTTATTTTACATGATAGAAATTAACCCAATAACCAATAAGATCAAAGACCTGCGTGAACGTGCTGAAGCGCTTAGGGGGTATCTTTGACTTTGATCTAAGAAAGGAAGAATTAGAAGAGGTTAACCGCGAACTCGAGCAACCCGGCGTTTGGGATGATCCTGAAAATGCACAAAAATTAGGCAAGGAACGTTCGCGTTTAGAAAAAATTGTCATCACTATCGAAGAGCTTGATAGCAGTCTGAATGATGCTGATGAACTGCTCGAGATGTCTGTTGAAGAAAATGATGAAGACAGCATCAACAGCATCGCTGATGATCTAAAGTTGCTCGAAGAAAAAGTTGTCGAGCTGGAATTCCGTCGAATGTTTTCCGGTGAACTTGATGCCAATAATGCATTCGTCGATATCCAGTCTGGTTCTGGTGGCACAGAAGCGCAGGATTGGGCGGAAATGGTCTTACGAATGTATCTGCGGTGGGGTGAGGCGCATGGTTTTAAAACGGAGCTGATGGAAGTATCGCCAGGTGAAGTGGCTGGCATCAAAAGTGCTACTATCAGTATCGAAGGCGATTATGTCTACGGTCGACTTCGTACCGAAACGGGTGTGCATCGACTAGTACGAAAATCACCTTTTGATTCAGGTGGTCGACGACATACATCATTTGCCGCTGTATTTGTTTCGCCAGAGATCGATGATGATATCGATATTGAAATCAATCCGGCCGATCTACGTATCGATGTTTATCGCGCCAGCGGTGCAGGTGGACAGCACGTAAATAAAACAGAGTCAGCGGTACGTATCACGCATCTGCCGACAAATACTGTAGTGCAGTGTCAGAGCGGCCGTTCACAGCATAAAAATAAAGACGCTGCGATGAAGCAATTAAAAGCGAAATTGTACGAACTTGAAATGCAGAAAAGAAATGCTGATCAACAGGTACTGGAAGAGACTAAATCTGATATCGGTTGGGGCAGTCAGATACGATCATATGTATTAGATCAATCACGTATCAAAGATTTAAGAACTAATGTTGAAACAGGTAATACACAGGCCGTATTAGACGGTGACCTTGATCAGTTTATAGAAGCGAGTCTGAAGAGTGGGCTGTAAAATATAACTTTTCAATTTGTCATCTTGAACGTAAGTGAAAGATCTTGTTCCGCAATGCTATAAGACTTCTCGGCAATTGCTCCGTGCATTACTCTGGTAAGCTACATCCGTGTAGCGATCCCGCTGGTCGAAATGACACTTTATTTAATTAATTATGAATAAAAATTTATGAGTACTGATAATAAAATCGAAGATGCACCGGTCTCGATAGAAGAAGAAAATAAACTAATCACGCAGCGTCGTGAAAAGTTGGCGGGTTTAAGGGAAAGCGGTAATGCATTTCCTAATACGTTTAGACGTGATTCATTAGCGGGTGATCTACTCTCGCATTATCAGGACAAGACCAAAGAAGAACTTGAAGAGCTAGGTTTCCGTGTTGCTGTTGCCGGTCGAATGATGGCGAAGCGTGTGATGGGTAAGGCCAGTTTTTCGCAATTGCAGGATATGTCGGGCCGTATTCAACTTTTTTTACAACGCGACAGTCTACCTGAAGGTGTATACAACGACGGTTTTAAAAAATGGGATGTAGGTGACATAATCGGCGCTGCTGGTGTTTTGTTTAAAACCAAAACAGGTGAGCTTTCCGTCAAGGTCGATGATGTTCAGTTGCTAACGAAATCACTACGACCTTTGCCGGATAAATTTCACGGCTTGTCAGATACAGAAATTCGCTATCGCCAGCGTTATGTTGATCTGATAATGAACGAGGAAGTGAAGAAAAACTTTTATCTTCGCACCTCGATCATAAAGTTCATTCGAAATTATTTTGATACCAATGGCTTTGTCGAAGTAGAAACGCCGATGATGCAGGTGATTCCCGGGGGTGCTACAGCACGCCCATTTGAGACCTTTCATAATGCGCTTGATCTGCCGATGTACCTTCGCATTGCGCCAGAATTATATCTGAAACGCCTGGTCGTTGGTGGTTTTGAACGTGTTTACGAGATTAATCGTAACTTCAGGAACGAAGGCGTTTCTACACGTCATAACCCAGAGTTCACCATGCTGGAATTCTATCAGGCATATGCAGATTACAATGACCTGATGGATATTACCGAAGATCTGTTACGCCAACTGGCGACAGAGTTGCTCGGTTCAACACAGGTGACCAGTGAGGGTAACACGTACGATTTCGGTACGCCTTTTACTCGCCTGTCAGTATTCGATTCAATTTTGCATTTTAATCCTGAGATTTCAGCAGCAGCGTTATCTGAGTTAGACAGTGCCCGCGAGCTCGCCAAAAGTTTGGGCGTTAAATTAAAAGATAGTTACGGCCTGGGCAAAGTACAGATTGAAATATTCGAAAAAACGGTCGAGCATCGTTTGATGGATCCTACTTTTATTACTGAATATCCAACAGAAGTTTCACCATTAGCTCGACGTAATGATGATAATCCGTTCGTAACTGACCGTTTTGAATTTTTTGTTGGCGGCCGTGAGATCGCAAACGGGTTCTCAGAATTAAATGATGCAGAAGACCAGGTAGAGCGTTTTAAACAACAAGTCGCAGAAAAAGATGCCGGCGATAATGAAGCTATGCATTTTGATGAGGACTATATCCGTGCCCTGGAAATTGGATTGCCGCCGACAGCAGGTGAGGGTATAGGCATCGATCGTCTGGTCATGCTGCTTACCGATTCACCGTCTATTCGCGATGTAATCCTGTTCCCACATATGCGCCCGGAAGCAGAATCTACGGAATAAAGCTGCGGCTTAATTGTTAAGGGAGGGGGGCATGCTGAGAAAAGCGTGCGAATAAATTCGCACCTACCTAGAGCCAAACTCTACACCCTGTAGGTGCGAATTCATTCGCACGAACATCTATTGGTAACGACAAAGCCAGACTCTATTCGCTTTCAAAACTGTAAGGTAACTCTTTAACCGTTACGCCAGGCCCATCTGCATCATTCAAAAACAACTTCGACTCTATATCCGCAACCTGGATAACAGCTAACGCATCAAAACCAGACCCAGGGTTTTTTTCAGCCTGAATAACTGCTCCCGTGTTTTGGCCGGCTCTGGCATTTTCCGCAAATAATTTATCGCCAGCATCTGGTTTATCTTCACCGTCGATATGTATCTTGTAACAACGTTTCTTTAACTTGCCAAGATAATGCATGCGGGCAACGATTTCCTGCCCGGTGAAACAACCTTTAGTGAAACTCACGCCATTGATTAAATCCATGTTTGCCATCTGCGGCACAAATTCTCCACTGCTATGTGAATCGATGTATGGGATACCTGCCTGTATATTGAGATAGTCCCAGCTGGATGAGTTAACAATTTCAACGTTGGCTGATAGTTTTTCCCAAAGTGTTTTTGCGTGTTCTAATGAACAGAAAATTTCATAGCGTGGCTGTAGACCCGCAACGCGGATAACGATGTAGTTTTCATTATGTGAAACACCATCGGCTTCTTCATTGATGGGGTCGATAAAAGGTGCTAGTAGTTCGGTAGCGCTAACACCGCTTATGCCTAGATGGATTAATTGTTCGCTTACATCCTGTACCGCGACATGTGCGCGTAATATGTAATTTTGTAGATGCTCGATACTAAGATCAACCAGATCATTTTTTATGCTTAAAAAGTAGTTCTGCTGATACCTAAACAAACGGAAATTAGCAATCATGCGACCTTTTTTATTGCAGAAACCGCTAAGCTGACTGTTATCGTCGTCTACCTTGTCTACATCATTGGTGAATTGCCCCTGCATAAAGCTTGCCGCATCGTCACCGGCAATCACCAGCGTGCTATATTGTGATAAGTCGCATAAAACGGTTGTGTTAACCGCTTTTTGATTATCAGATGCCTCATTTTCATGTATTACATCTTGGGACAGTAAAAAGTTTTTCCAGTCGTTGTTCATGTTTATATGTGTGTCTAGTGGATCGAAAATAAGCTAGTGGATAATACCAACTTTTTGCGATTAATCATTATATGTTTAGTGTGGTCATTATGGATGTGCTTCAAGGGTTTTATAGCCTCTATTGGAGTTTTGTCATGCCGGCATGACGTGAATATGGCGGTAGTAAGATGATGTTTAAAAACAGCTGCTTACTTTCTTGACAATACCAGTATTTTGCTTCAAGTTAATCGTTATAGAAACTTTTTCTATCACCCAGTATCAACACTATAACAATAAAAATACAGGTTGAGACATATGGCTGGTTACAGCAGAGGGTTAAGCAGGATAATGGTTAATGAGTAACTCTCCAATGACTAATAAACGCCCTGTTTATCTAAACCTTTTAAAAATTCGATTACCATTGACCGGTGTTGTCTCTTTTGCACATCGTATCACCGGTGTTATCCTTTTCCTTGCGCTGCCATTTGCTGTTTATTTACTTGATCTATCGATCGAGTCTCAGGAATCATTCCAGAGTGCGCAACAGATACTTAATCAGCCTGTAATGCTGTTGTTGCAGGTTTTACTGCTCTGGTCTATCACCCATCATTTTTTTGCCGGTATTCGATTTTTATTAATCGATGCAGAAATAGGTGTTGAGAAATCTCAGGCTCGTCTGGGGGCATGGCTGGTGCTGATAGCCGAAATACTTACCTTGTTTGCTATCGTCTACGGGGTTGGCTTGTGAGCTTATACGTACTGGAAGGTCTTCGTCCCTGGGTGATACAGCGTGTCAGTGCTGTATATATCGTGCTCTTCATCGTATATGCAGTGCTCTGTTTTTTTACAGCAGAAACTATAGCGTATACATCCTGGAAGAGTTGGTTATACGATCCATTTAATACCACGGTTGTAGGCATATTTGTTATCGCATTATTGTTCCACGTATGGATAGGTATGCGAGATGTGATACTGGATTATGTGCACAATATCATGCTGCGAATCTTTATACTTGCGATGCTTGTCGGCATATTGATCGGTTGTGGACTATGGGTGTTTAGAATCCTTTTATTGTCGGTGGTTGGTTAACGATGAGCGCTATAGAAAGACGGCAGTTTGATACCTTGATAATCGGCGCAGGCGGTGGTGGTTTACGTGCTTCTTTACAACTGGCTGAAGCCGATTTAAATGTTGCTGTGGTTTCAAAAGTATTTCCTACACGTTCTCATACGGTAGCAGCGCAAGGCGGAATGAACGCAGCGCTCGCCAACGTATTACCGGATAATTGGCACTGGCACATGTTTGATACTGTTAAAGGCAGTGATTACCTGGGTGATCAGGACGCCATAGAATACATGTGCCGTGCCGCACCAAAAGCGGTTTACGAATTGGAACATTTTGGTGTGCCATTTTCCCGTCTGGATAACGGCAAAATTTATCAGCGTGCTTTTGGCGGCCAGAGTCAGGATTTTGGCGGCGATCAGGCGGCACGTACCTGCGCTGCAGCTGATCGCACCGGTCATGCTATCCTGCATAGTCTGTATCAGCAGAACATCCGGGCAAAAACGCATTTCTTTGACGAATATTTTGCTGTTGATCTGTTAAGAGATGATGATGGCCATGTTCTTGGTGCCGTAGTCTTTAATATTCAAGATGGTCAGATCGTGGTCATCGAGGCAAAGACCACATTGATCGCTACCGGTGGCGCAGGGCAGTTATTTAAAACCACGACCAACGCGCTCATTAATACTGGCGATGGTATGGGTATGGCGATGCGTGCCGGAATACCATTGCAGGATATGGAGTTTTTTCAATTTCACCCGACAGGCATCGCAGGCAGAGGCATGCTGATTACCGAAGGTGTGCGTGGTGAGGGTGGTTATCTGGTCAATGGCGATGGCGAACGTTTAATGGAGCGTTATGCACCCAAAGCAAAAGATCTCGCCAGCCGGGATGTGGTGAGTCGCGCGATCGCGATCGAAATAAGAGAAGGTCGTGGCTGTGGCCCGAATAAAGATCATGTGATGTTGAAACTGGATCATCTCGGTGAAGAAGTCATACAAAAACGGCTGCCCGGCATACGACAGACCTGTATTACATTTTTGGGGATCGACCCGGCTGAAGCCCCCGTACCTGTTTACCCGACAGCGCATTACACCATGGGCGGTATTCCGACCAATCGTTATGGACAAGTTGTCGTGCCTGTTAAAGACACGCCTGAGGAACCAGTGCAGGGTCTGTATGCTGCAGGTGAGTGTGCCTGTGTGTCGGTACATGGCGGTAATCGCCTTGGGGGTAATTCCTTACTGGATATCCTCGTTTTCGGCCGTGCGGCGGCGAACCATATTATCGATTATCTGAAAGAGAACAAATACCATCGCGTTATTGATGAAGATATCGTTAATAAAGTCGTGGAAAAAGTAAAACGTTTTGAGCGTTCCAATGATACAAGTGCATCAAAAGAAACAGTCGCCGGTTTACGTGGTGAATTAAAACAGGTGATGGAAGATCATTGCGGTGTGTTCAGACAAAAAGATATTTTGCAAGAGGGTGTAGAAAAAGTCGAGCAACTCGTAAAGCGTATGGTTAATGTAAAAATTGAAGACAGTAGCCATACATTTAATACTGCACGCGTAGAAGCATTCGAACTGGAAAATTTAATGGCGTGCGCATTAGCAACGATACACTCAGCGCATGCTAGAGAAGAAAGCCGCGGTGCGCATTCTAGAGAAGATTTTCCTGAACGCGACGATAAGTCCTGGATGCGTCACAGTTTATATTCTTTTGAAAATGGACTGGACTATAAACCGGTAAGAACAAAACCACTGTCTGTTAAGAGTTTCCCGCCAAAACCGAGAATGTATTAAAAAACAGTAAATAGTGAATAGTGAATAGTGAACAATGAAAAGCGAATTAGACTTGTCATCCTGAGCGAATGCGATGGATCTTACTGGTGATGTATGAAATTTAATATCTATCGATATAATCCTGAAGCAGATAAAAAGCCTTACGTTAAGGAATACGAGTTGGATAATGTCGAACCGGGAACTATGTTACTGGCCGCTTTATTGCGTATTAAAGATGAGCAGGACGAAACTCTCAGTTTTCGGCGCTCGTGTGGAGAAGGCGTCTGTGGTTCCGATGGTATGAATATCAATGGTGTAAATGGACTCGCATGTATAACATCAACCGATGATCTGAAGCAGCCGGTCGAGATAAAGCCGTTACCCGGATTGCCGGTGATCCGTGATCTGATCATCGATATGGATCAGTTTTATAAACAATATCGTGCAGTAAAGCCGTATCTGATAGTAAATGATCCGATGCCCGAAGTTGAATTGAAACAGACGCCAGAGCAACGTGAACAACTCGATGGTTTATATGAATGTGTTTTATGTGCCTGCTGCTCAACAGCCTGCCCATCCTTCTGGTGGAACCCTGATAAATTTTTAGGGCCAGCAGCTTTATTACAAGCGTCACGTTTCATCGAAGATAGCAGGGATCAGGCATTTGAAAAACGTCTGGAAAATCTAGAAGGGCCATTCAAATTGTTTCGCTGTCACACTATAATGAACTGCGTACAGGTCTGTCCGAAAGGTTTAAACCCAACAAAAGCTATAGGTAAGATCAAAAATAAGATGGTGACCAGGTCCTTATAATAATTGTAGGAGCGGAATCTAGTTCCGCGATTTCTACCAGACGATTACAATGCTAAAAGTATGAACAGCAAGTCACATACAAGCGCAAACTACAGTTGGCAATGCCGCCGAGGCATGCTTGAGCTAGATTTACTGCTAAATAACTTCGTCGATAAAAAAGTTAAAACGCTAACGCAACAACAAAAAGAATCTTTCGAATTATTACTATCCTACCCGGATCAAACCTTGCTCGATCTGTTACTGGGCAATACCGTTTCCAGTGATTCCTCGCTTTCTATCATCGTTAAGAAAATCCAGTCAACTTCGTTCGATTAGTTTTTAATGGGCGACCAGAATTTCAAGCCAGCATGGTGGTTACCTTCTCCACATCTACAGACATTATGGCCTGCGTTTTTTAAAAAACGTCACAGCCTCGATCTGATACCCGAGCAGGTAGAGTTAGATGATGGTGATTTCGTAGATTTATGCTGGAGTAAAAAAACGTCTGATCGAACTGTGCTGGTGCTTCATGGGCTTGAAGGGTCTTTGGATTCACATTATGCTAACGGAATCATGTATCAGCTTGAGCGGTCTGGATACAAAGCTGTTTTCATGTATTTCCGTGGCTGCAGTGGCCGCATCAATCGCTTACCTCGAGCTTATCATTCAGGTGATACAGGAGATATCGAGGCCGTCGTCGAGCATATAAAAAATAAAACTGGTCATTATCCCTATGGCATTGTCGGCTATTCATTAGGTGCCAATGCCTTATTGAAGTGGTTAGGAGAAACCGGTGGTAACAATCCCATCCAAAAAGCCGTGGCTGTATCAGTACCATTTACATTACACGATGCAGCTAAACGTCTCGAAAAGGGCGTTTCAAAAATTTATCGTGAGCACCTGCTGTCATCGTTAAAAACAACCTATATCGAAAAATTCAAACAGATAACTTCCCCACTCGATGTAGAGGTAAAGCAATTAAAAAGCTTCTGGGAATATGATGACAAAGTCACAGCGCCATTGCATGGCTTTGCAGGAGCAAAAGACTATTATGAGAGAAGCAGTAGCCGGCAATACCTAAAAGATATACAAGTGCCAACACGGATCATACATGCATTAGATGATCCTTTTATGTATCGAACAACAGTGCCGGATGAAAAAGAGTTAAGCCGTTTTATTAACTTTTTACCCGTTAAACATGGTGGGCATGTAGGTTTTGTTTCAGGAAATACACCATTCTCAGCGTATTCCTGGAGTGAGAAAAAAGTTATTGAATTTTTAGATAATAGAAACGTTACATAATAACATTCAAATCATTGATGTTGTTCCAAAATGGATCTAGGTGTTTTGATTGCGTTCCGCGTGCGAATGAATTCGCACCTACTATAAAACGATAGAGCAATTATGTGCCACCTGTAGGTGCGAATTCATTCGCACGAACATGTTGCAGAGAAAATCCACACTCAGAGTTATAAAGGATAAGCATATATTTAACCCCCAAAAATGGTACTATTGTACATGATTAAATTAAATATTAACGTTTAATATCAGTGGTTTAATAAGAGGCTGCTCCATGAAGTCATTATCAGTTTTATTAGTATCTTTGTTTTTCTCATTTAGCGCATACGGCACACATTCTGATTACTATGATTATGTCGAGAAGCCTTTCAGCGT
>DAOWFN010000015.1 GCA_030637945.1 Gammaproteobacteria bacterium | reverse complement strand
TCAGAATGTACCTGTGCGTCGATAAAGTAAGGTTTTATGGTCGTGCAAACATGGTGTATAGCTACCTTTGATGCGTCATTCATTTTGCTGAACATCGATTCGCCAAAAAACATATCGCCAAGTACCAGGCCATACATGCCACCGACAAGTTTGTCGTTATGCCAACACTCTATAGAATGGGCGATGCCTGTTTCATGTAACTGGCAATAGACCTGCAGCATTGTCTCTGTAATCCAGGTGCCTGCATCGTTTTGTCTCGGTGATGCGCAAGCAAGCATGACTTCTCGAAATGCGGTATTTGTTTTAATTTCAAATGGATTATTGTTCAGTGTGCGTCTAAAACTGCGTGAAATATGAAACTTTTCCGGATATAAGATACAGCGTGGATCAGGTGACCACCATAAGACAGGTTGGCCTTCAGAATACCAGGGGAAGATGCCAAGCTTATATGCTTGTGCAACAAGTTCAGGGGTTAGTCTTTCGCTAACAGCGAGTAAACCATCCGGTTCAGTCAGTGCAGTGTTGACACCGGGGAACTTAAAATTAGTGTCTTCTAACCAGGGGATTTGTGACATTTGATATAAATAATTAAGTGGTCCATTGATTATAGATATTAGCAGTAGGCCGGGATAAGGTTTTATCGTTCCCAGCTGATCATGCCTGCAAAGCTTCCGCATCCTCGGCAATTGCTCCTGCATTGCCCTAATACTGTCCATCCATGGACATATGCTGATGCTACTTACCTAATATCCATGCAGGCAACGCTGTCGCTTATGCAGGCCTACGAACTAATCAAGGTGTATGTAACATAATAATTGAAGTTTGCTGTCATGAGTTTACTGATTTTTACTGTATTCTTTGAACGGAGACGATTCTAATAGTAACTTACCGTGATTTTCCATGGCAATGGCCTCATGCTGTAAAAAGTCCTGTATCGCCGATTTGAAACCATCATGTGCTATCCAGTGTGCTGATCGTGTTTTTGTAGGTAAGAATCCACGCCAGATTTTATGCTCGCCCTGTGCGCCCGGTTCAAATACCTGTAGATGATTATTTATGCAATATTCTATACCGGTGTAATAACAGACTTCAAAATGCAGATTGTTATAATTATCACTGCAGCCCCAGTGCCTGCCATAAAGCTTGTTTTTGCCTTTAAAACAGATGGCAGCAGCCACTGTTTTGTTTTCATGAATGGCAAATACCGCGAGTATTTTATTTGCGACCGCTTTAAAAAAATCGAGAGTCAATGTAGGCGCGCCTGATTTTTTCATGAAAGTAACACGGTAATATGCGTATAGAAGTTCCCATTGTTCATCGCTCAAGTTTTCGCCGTGAATGGTTTGTATTTTTATATTTTCTTCGGCAACTTTTTTTCGTTCACGTTTGATATTTTTGCGTCGTTTTGAATTTAGCCGAGACAGGAAATCATCGAAGCTTTGATAGCTGTTATTTGTCCAGTGAAACTGATAATCATAGCGCAACATAAAACCGTTATCGGTCAACACGCCAATATCGTCATTTTTACAAAATAAAAAATGTACTGAAGATAAATTATTTTGTTCGGCATGAGCGATTAGTGCTTTTATTAATCCTTGTTTGATGATTTTTACATCTATCAACGTACCATTTTTATCTTTGTGATTTGTGCTCGCGAGCAAACGCGGGCCTTGTGCCGGGGTGAAGGGTATAGACGTAACTAGTTTGGGGTAGTAATCGAGACCGTTTCTTTGATAGGCGTCAGCCCATGCCCAATCAAATACAAACTCACCATAAGAGTTGTCTTTTATGTAAGCAGGACAGGCGCCGATGAGTGTTTCATCATCATAGAGCAGACAGTGTTGTGGACTCCAGCCCCAGTTAGTCAAGCAATCGTGTTCTTCGAGAGCTAGTAGGAAATCATGTTGAATGAATGGATTGGAATCACCGGCAAGATTGTTCCAGTGCTCAGCATTAACACTGGCAATCGCGTCGGTGAAAATGATTTTCATTTTCTTTAAGTGGTATGTTTGTCTAGTGAATGGCTGAAGTCAGGTTAGCTTAGGCTGGTTTTTCTACTGTAGGTGCGAATTCATTCGCACCTACAGTAGAAAAGGTTTTTATTTCTTAGCCGCCAAATCATCCAGGTAACGTTCAGCATCCAGTGCAGCCATACAACCAGTACCCGCAGAGGTTACCGCCTGGCGATAGATATGATCCATGACGTCACCGGCAGCAAATACACCATCAACGCTGCATGCGGTTGCATTTCCCTGGGCGCCACCTTGTACACTCAGGTAGCCATTATGGATACCAAGTTGACCTTCAAAAATCCCGGTGTTTGGTTTGTGACCGATAGCGATAAACACACCTTGCAAATCGATATCTTTGGTACTGTCATCTTTTACATTTTTAATGCGCATACCAGTCACACCAGTGTCGTCACCAAGAACTTCATCGAGCACGCTGTCTAATTCAAGGGTAATGTTTCCATTTTTTGCCTTTTCAAATAATTTGTCCGACAGGATTTTTTCAGAGCGAAAGGCATCACGACGGTGAACAACGACTACTTCTTCTGCAATGTTTGAGAGATATAAAGCTTCTTCAACGGCGGTATTGCCGCCACCGATAACGGCTACTTTCTGTTTCTTGTAGAAGAAACCATCACATGTTGCGCAGGCTGAAACACCTTTGCCTTTAAATGCTTCCTCCGAGTCCAGTCCAAGATACATTGCACTGGCACCTGTTGCGATGATGAGCGCATCACAGGTGTATGTATTTGAGTCACCAGTGAGCGTAAATGGGCGCTGTTTTAAATCGACTTTATTGATGTGATCGAAAATAATTTCAGTGCCAAATCGCTCTGCGTGCGATTGCATGCGTTGCATCAGTTCCGGGCCCTGGACACCTTCGTTATCGCCTGGCCAGTTATCGACGTCGGTCGTCGTGGTCAATTGACCACCCATTTCCATACCGGTAACGAGGACAGGGTCAAGATTAGCGCGTGCAGCGTAGACGGCAGCAGTGTAACCTGCAGGGCCAGAACCAAGAATTAATAGACGTGCGTGGCGCGATTCGCTCATGTTTTTCTCCAACTAAAATCGATTGTATAAGGCTGTGTTTTGCTAAGGGCGCATATATTAGCAAATCTTAATGACATTTGTTTTGCATAAAAGTTTTGTTTATTTGTTGAATACAGGTCTTCGCCAGGCGGTTGAAGGAGAATAAAAGTTTGGGGTCTCATGCTTACTTATAGTAAGTTGTGAAAGCATTTTTTCAGGATTAGTGATGAATATAGGCATACCAAAAGAAATAATGACGGGAGAGGGGAGAGTTGCGCTTACCCCTGTAGCTTGCAAGGCACTGGTTGAGGCCGGGTGCGAGATGTATGTGCAGCATGATGCAGGCGTAAACAGTGGTTACGCTGATCGGGATTATCAGCAAAGTGGTGCAATAATAGTCGAATCAGCACAACAATTATACGAATCAGCGCAGTTGATCGTTAAAGTTAAACAGCCGCTGGAGAAAGATCTTCGCTACTTAAATAAACAGCATATATTATTTAGTTATCTGCACCTGGCTGCGGATGTAAAATTAATTCATACTCTATGTGACATTGGTCTTTGTGCCATTCCATTCGAATCAATATCTGATGAAAATAATTCCTTGCCGTTATTGGCGCCGATGAGCCAGGTGGCTGGTCATATTGCTGCTATAAGAGGTGCCAGTTTATTGTTTAGAAACCGGGGAGGTAAAGGCGTTTTGCTGGGCGGTGTCGATGGTGCTGAAACCGGACGTGTGCTTGTTCTGGGCGCAGGCGTTGCTGGCAGGCACGCTGTTGCTGTGGCGGCGGCATTAGGTGCGCAGGTAGATGTACTGGACCTTGATGAGAGCAAGTTGCAGCGATTGAAGCAGCAGCACCCGATGATCAACACATTTTTATCGACACCGGAGGTGATTAAAACGTTGTGTGTCCAGGCTGACCTCGTAATCGGTGCGGTCTTGCTTGCAGGCAG
>DAOWFN010000138.1 GCA_030637945.1 Gammaproteobacteria bacterium | reverse complement strand
TCTGTATCGGCAATATTTTCAAACATTTCAGCTCTTACGCCGGGCTTGCATTGCCTGGTAGCAGAAAATTTAGGCATATCACGATGGTTACTGACAAGACGCCGTTTATCGGAAATACTCATGCTGGCGCATCCAGCAACATTGATAGCGGTGAAAACAAGCATGGAAGCACTAATTTTCTTTAACATAAACGAACTATAGTGTGGGTTATCCTGGAGTTAATGAGGGAAAAACACGAAATTACAAATCCTCCTGAAATAGTAGTCGCCCGCTTCTGAAATTTCAACAATCTTTCCAATTACACATGTTTTTCGATTTGCGCTAATGTAGGAGCATGCACTTTAAACCTCTAACAAGAACAACAAGTTACGCCGCTCCACCGGATTTTTCTGCCGCTTTAGCCAGGCTCTTTAAAATTGACCCCTCATTAAGCAACGATCAGTCTCGTTTTCTTCCCATACATAACAATGATGAAGCACTTGCCTGGCGTCTTGCCCTCATAGAACAAGCTGAAAAAACCATCGATGCCCAATATTACAGTTGGCACGCAGACACCTCAGGAAAATTATTAATCAATAAACTCATTGAAGCGGCTGACCGTGGTGTTCGTGTTCGATTATTGCTTGACGATATCCATACTTTTGGCGCTGATCGACGCATCGCCATACTTAATCAGCACGCCAATATTGAGGTACGTTTATTTAATCCATTTCACCTTCGATGGCCTTTTAAAATGTTCAGGCTTTTCGAGTTTCTTTGGGACATTGATCGCCTCAATCATCGCATGCATAACAAGTTGCTAATAACTGACAACGTCGTATCGATTATTGGCGGTAGAAATATTGGCGATGAATATTTTGGTTTAAACCGCCTGTTTGATTTTCGCGACCTTGATCTAATGGTCTGCGGTAATGCCGTAAATAGCTTTTCAAAAAGTTTTGATCTTTACTGGAATAGTCCTGTTTCCAAAACCGCAAGGCGTATCATTGCTTTTCGGCCCCGGCGACTTGATTTTATCCATATGAAGAAAAGGCTGGACAAGTTTATTTTTATAAATAGCCCAATTATTCAGCGAATCGAGCACCTCAAAAACTCCCTGATTGCTAATCCGAAACTCTCCGCATCACTCATTCAATCTGAATCACATATTTTTTATGACCTGCCAGAACCGGATGAAAGCAAACAGAGTCAAACCATGCAAAAACTTTATCAATCCAGTATTGATACCGTTAAACAGTTGACGCTTATCAGTGCTTACTTTGTGCCCTCGAACGATCTAATAGCCTCACTAAAAAACATGGTCGATAGAGGCGTCAATGTTCAGGTGTTTACTAACTCACTTGCATCAATAGATGTGACCGCAGCTTTTTCAGGTTATGAACGTTATCGACATCAACTACTTTCTATGGGTGTCGAGCTGTTTGAGTTTCGTTCAGACCCCGAATATCACTCAACCTATTCAACACCAGCCAGCAATGTAAAAATCTTTGGCTTACATGCGAAATCCATTATCTATGATACAGACTCAGTTTATGTAGGCACTTTGAACCTTGACCCACGTTCTGCCTCCTTAAACACCGAAATAGGTATTCTTGTAGATAACTCGACTCTATCCGACGATATTAGAAATGCTTTTTTAAGCGACTTGTCCGAAGGTCAATTCTGGCAGGTAAAATACAATGATAAGGGGCGCCTTACCTGGACATGTAACAAAGACTCAACCACCCGCCAACCCGCAAGAAACCTGTGGCAAAGACTGGCAAATTTCATCTATTCCCGTCTTCCCATTCAGCAACAACTATGAATGGTTCCCGGCACTGGACAGATAAGCCGGCCATGTTAATGTGCCTTCACACACAGCACCCGCATAAATTGCCTGTTAATTATCAGTAATGAGCGTCCGGTTAACAATAAATTATTTTGCACGGAAAATACTCTATCTTGTGGTCAAGACAGAGACCCTGCCTTCCAGTATTGACCAGCTCCAGATAAATCCTGAACGCCCTGTTATTTATGTACTCGAAGCTCGTTCCTGGTCTAATTTGCTTGTCTTGCAAGCGGAATGCGTGCGTCTTGGCCTGCCATCACCACTCTCAAGAATATCCTCACCCCATTTAAAAGCCTGGCACTCTGTTTATACCGTTGCCCCCAGGCAACCCTTCAAGTCATGGGTGCTTAACAAGCCAAAACGCTCCAGAATGTTGCGAGGTATTGTTGAAATACAACGCGATCATCCGGATGAAGATATTCAGTTTATCCCGGTGTCCATTTTCTGGGGTAGACCGGTTGCCAAACAAAAACACTGGCTGACTGTTTTATTTGCTGATTCCTGGGGCATTGCCGGCCGTACAAGAAAACTGTTCACCATACTCATCCACGGTCGCGACACACTGGTCAACTTTTCTGAAATCATAAACTACCGAAGCAGCTCCTTTGATAAAAGCCTTAATGATGACGAAATCATTGATCGCCTGCAACTTGGATTGTCTAACCGACTAACTGAAGTTAAAACAGCAACACTGGGGCCCGATGTTTCACATCGCCGCACACTTGTCAGAGAAATATTACAAAAGCCTGAAGTAAAAGAATCCATCATAAAACGTAGTGCTGAAGATAATTTTAGTGAGTACCATGCAACGTTACAGGCCAGGCGGTACTTATATGAAATCGTTGCTGACTGTACCAGCATAACTATTCAAATTTTACAGCGTGGGCTATCAACTTTCTGGAACAGGTTCTACTCTGGCATTGAAGTCACCAACAGCGAAGAACTCAAGAACCTGGCTTTAACACACGAGCTTGTTTACACCCCATGCCATCGAAGTCACATCGATTACCTCTTACTTTCTTACGTGATCCATTTTGAAGGCCTGGCTATCCCTTATACCGCTGCGGGCAAAAATCTAAACATGCCCATTATTGGCCCAATCCTTCGAGGTGGTGGCGCCTTCTTTATCAGACGCAGCTTCAGGGGCAACGAGCTTTACTCAACAGTGATGTTTGAATACCTTGCATCACTCATCTCTTCCGGCATGCCCATTGAATACTTTATCGAAGGAGGGCGCAGCCGCACAGGGCGCCTGTTAAAACCCAAGCCCGGAATGCTGGCGATGACCGTACGCAGTTTTCTTAAATACAGGCGGCGCCCTGTTGCATTTATACCCGTCTATATCGGGTACGAAAAACTTCTCGAAGGCAAAGCCTATCAGGCAGAACTTTCAGGCGAGGATAAAAAATCTGAAACATTTTTTGCCTCGATAAGAAACATACTAAGAATTCGCGGTGAATTCGGAAAAGTTTATGCAAACTTTGGCAAGCCGGTATTTCTTAACCAGATTCTTGATCACCATAGCTCGCAGTGGGAAAGCGAGGCCTATAACGATCACGCAAGGCCTGACTGGTTAAGACATGCGGTTAACGACACCGGCAATCGCATCATGGCCAATATCAATAAAGCGGCCTCAGTCAATGCTATCAACCTGGTGGCCACCATCATGCTGGCAACCACCAAGCAGCATATCGATGAAAATGAGCTACTTAAAATGATTGAAATTAACAAGTCGATCATTGCTTCTCTCAACTACTCTGATCGACTCATCATTACGCCCCTATCGGGCCTGGAGCAAATTCATCTGGCTGAATCACTCCGTCTTATAAAAAGACGCCCTCATGAACTCGGCGATATTATTTATCTTGATGCCAAACAATCGGTATCAATGACTTACTATCGTAATAATATTTTGCATTTAATGGCCATGCCTTCACTTATTGCCTGCTGTTTTTTAAACATGCGCACACACACTCGAGAAGAAATAATAAGCCTGGTTTCTCTCGCTTACCCTTTTGTTGAAGCCGAGCTGTTTTTGAAATGGGAACAAAATGAACTGCCCGAGATCATCGAACAAATGCTGGGCTTTATGTCAGATCACGGCTTACTTATAAAAAATGAGCAACTGGATGTCTATACGCGAGCAGGCTCAGGTACATCTGAATATGTACATCTCACCATGCTCACCAGGGTCATATCACCGGTGCTGGAAGTTTATTACCTGACACTCGCACTTTTATCACGCACCAGGTCTGAAAAAATATCCAGGGCTGAGTTGGAAAACCGTTGTTATCTAATGGCACAACGTGTAGCCATGATACATGAGCTAAATTCACCAGATTTTTCTGATAAAAAACTCATATCAAACTTTATTGAGGTGTTAATTAATATTGACTACCTAAGAACTTTTGGCACAGAACAAATCGAATACAGCGAGGCTTTCCAAAAAGCTGACAAGCGAGTACGCCTGTTGTTAAGCAAGGAAATGCGCACTAACATATTACAAATGCTTAAAATAACTTAGGCAACACATTGCAAAACAAGGCTCTTCTGCGAATGCACAGATTGTACAGCGTGCATACGCTTGTCGTGCTGCACTCGCTGATAACACAACGGGCTTCGACTTAACTCTTTATCCCGCGCTTATATCCCTCAAACCCTACTTATAGAGAGATCGATCTCTGTATATCGGCCATGTGCGCAACACTGGGGCGCCGCTGGTTTATGTAATGCGGCATGCGATAGAGCGCTGCTGATACCTCTGCATTATTTGCAAAACTTCCATAGGTCAGTACATACTTTTCACCTTGTGCTGTTTTAACGGTGTAGTACGCCATTTGCTGCTTGAGGTGATAGCTGTAACGTTGCGCTATTTCATACAGTGCTTTCTTATCGCTCACCATCGAAAGCTGTATAACAAGCTTATTTGATGGTTGCACAGCCAACCACTGTGGCCCATGAATAATATTATCCTTGCCAAACTGGCTAAAGGGGGACACCCTGTTAAGACGGCCATCAAGGCTGTCCGTCTGATCGTTTAAATCAAGCAACTTGCTGTTTGTTTCTTTAATGTCGCCCTCTAATTTTTCATTCATCGCAAGCAATTTGTTGTTAATTTCTGCTAACTCTTTATCAGCTATTGTATTTTGCTGTTGTAGGCCTACCATTTTCTGATCAACGATCAGATTGTTCTCTTCGGTAATGCTGTTCTGATAAAAATATAACGATGCTACGGTTAGAAAAACTAACAACAATGCTCCCGTCAACGACCTGAAGTGAAATTTCTCAAGATTTGTTAATGTCAGTAACGAGCGCGCCATTTCCTCTGCGGTCTTTTGTATCTCTGAAATTAATGAGTCTTGCTGTTGGTTCTTTTCCTGTAATTTGATAACGGCATCTGATATATCACTGGTACGCGCATCAAGTAAGTCTACAGATGATTCTAGCTTTCGGCTTTTATCGGTTAATTCTGCCGTTGTAATCTCAAGTCCAGTAGCGCGTTTCGCCAGGGCTTCATCTACTGTCTGCATTTGAATGATTCTAGCCTTGTTTTTTTCAATTGCTTTTTTTGCTTGATCCACTTCGGTTGCAATTTTATTGTCGCGTTCTTCTGTTGTATTCGCTAATGCATCTATCTCTGCAACCAGCTGTTTTTCCAATGTCAGCAACGCGCCGGTGTTTTTCTTTATGCTATCTGCTAGTTCCTTGTTGGTTTCTCTCGATTGCTCAACAAGACCGTTGACACGAACCACCAGCTGTTCGTGTTGTTCCTTTGTTTCTTTTATCTGTGCAGATGATGATGATTCAACTCGGTCAAGTTCAGCTGCAGACTGCTCTACAACTATTTCAATATCTGCTGTGAGTTTTTTAACTTCACTATCAATATCATCCGATATCTTTGAAAGCGACTTATAAGTGCCGTCGATTTCACCTAATCGTTTGTAGGTTTCAGCAACTTTTGCAGTTATATCAAGATCATTATCGCTTAAACGATCAAGCCCTTCCTCTACGCTCTTGTTGACGGTGTCTAGCTCTGTCTGTAAATCTTCGAGGCTGCCTTCAAGATGGTTAATTTTATTATTAATATCGTTTGCACGATTTGTCTTAGTAACATCGCCACCAAGGTGAATTAACTTGTTACTTGCCTGGTTATCGTCAGCACTTACACGTTGTTCGTTTGTCATAAATTGTCTCCACACCTGCTTTTAGCACGGTTATTTGTCCACTATTTATTATGAATCCGCATACTTTAGCATATTAGTAATAATTAATATAGATAGGCTGTCAATATGATACGGATGGTCTTTATCAAATGGGGTCATTAATCAGTGCCTTGCTTGATTTGAGTCAGATTTCCAGCCGCCAAAGCCCTCTAAACTGGGCGCTTGAGTTGGGTTTTTATGTGCTTTCACGAATAACATCAAATGGATGCTTTTTCATTAATCGTTATAATTTTTCTCGGTATGTTGGTCTCTGCCTTTTCCGTGTCCTTATTTCTCGCCATTATTTTCAACGTAAAGGCTGGAGCTAAATATCGTGAGCCTTTGGCCAAAAAACTTCATGCACTTCGATTAAATAAAATGCTTTCTGCGCTTGGCATCAGCACCTTTGAATATCTTCACACAGTAAGCGTTGCAACTATTAGCAAACAGATGGATCGTTGTTCTGAGTGTGCCAACACGGAAGAATGTGACGATAGTTTGTCAGACAGTAACGTTGATATTAATGAAATTGATTTTTGTAACAACGAGTCCTCTTTAAAAGAAATGCTTTCCAGGAAGCACATTGTGGAATAGTTGCAGAAGACCATTAGCGTTTTCTCTTTAACAAAAAAAGCCCGCGTCTAGCGGGCTTTTTAATATTGTCGTATTAAGTTTACGCAGTGCTTGCCCTTTCCTTATACGCTGTTTGAATCCGGTTTCTAGTCGAAAACTACGGTTTTGTTGCCACAAACCAGTATATTTCGACCTAATTGATTCCAAATAGCTCTTGAAAGCACAATCTTTTCAAGGTCCCGGCCTTTTCTTATCATATCCTGCACCGAATCCTCGTGGCTGATGTGGACCACATCCTGTTCAATGATGGGGCCCGCATCGAGTTCTGTTGTCACATAATGACTGGTGGCGCCGATAATTTTTACTCCTCTTTCGTGAGCCGAGTGGTAGGGCTTCGAGCCCGGAAAGGCCGGTAAAAAAGAGTGGTGAATATTGATGATTCGCTGTGGATATTGCTCGATAAAACTTTCGCTCAGTATCTGCATGTAACGAGCCAGTACAATAAAGTCGATTTTGTACTGCGCCATGAGCTCCAGTTGCCTGGCTTCCTGCTGTTTTTTATTTTCCACGGTCACTGGCAGGCAGTAATAATCAATGCCGAACCTTTTAGCCACCACTTCCAGCTCTGGATGGTTACTAATAATCAGCGGGATTTCAAGCTGCCATTCACCTGCCTCATAACGCGCAAGAATGTCATAAAAACAATGGGGCAGCTTGGATACAAACAACGCCATACGCGGAACATCATCTGAAAAATAAAGTTGCCATTGCATTCCAAAAGGCAAGCCCACCTGTGTATCAAAGATATTGCCAATATCTTTGGCTTTAATTTCGAAGCCTTTGAGGTCCCATTCAATACGCATAAAAAAACGCTGAGGCTCAGCATCAACATGCTGGTCTAGCTGTAGGATATTGCCGCCATTGTTGTATATAAAATCAGTGACCGCGTTAACGATGCCGCTTTTGTCTTTGCAGTAAATAAGCAAAATAGCCGACTTCGATGCGTTGTTGCCCAAGCTAAACTCCGGAATAGTGTTTATGTATCAAGCTGATAATCGATCTGCTGTTAGGATAACATGCCTATAAAAATCAGCGCCACCGGCCTTATCTCGAATCTTTTGTTCTTAGTATTGGCAGTACCATAAAACTCTGCCCTTCTGGCGTTGTCCTAGGTGACATGAGTCAAATTAAACCCGCGATATCAATAACCGTATTTTCAATTTTTCTTCTTGCTGTTTTTAATACGGCTGCTGAGACGAAAAACGGCTTTGACTTAAACGGCGCACTTATACCTGAATCACAAATATTTAGGGGCGGGCCAGGCAAAGATGGTATACCCGCCATTGATACACCTAATTTTGTATCCATTAGAAAATCGCGCTTTATTAAAAACGAGGGTCGTATCCTGGGCATTGAAATTGCAGGTATCGCGCGCGCCTACCCCATCAAGATTCTTAACTGGCATGAAATAGTGAATGATCGTATCGGCCGGGAACAATTTTCCATCACCTACTGCCCACTATGTGGAAC
>DAOWFN010000214.1 GCA_030637945.1 Gammaproteobacteria bacterium | reverse complement strand
TTGTTGGAAAAGAGTTATCACTCGCCCCATATTTCAGATAGTCGTTGATCCCGACCGCAGGCAAAGCGATAGTATTTATATCGTAATGGATTTTTCTGGTAATAATCCTGATGATATTCCTCGGCAGGGTAGAACGTACTGGCGGCGACGATCTCTGTAGCGATTTTTTCTTTAAAGGGTTTGTTTATTTTTAGTTTTTCAAATGACTGTCTCGCCGCATTTTCCTGTGCGCTATCGAGGTAATAAATACCTGACCGGTATTGTGTTCCCGCATCGCAAAACTGGCGGTTGACTGCGACAGGGTCGATATTTCTCCAGAAGACTTCCAGCAATTTTGAATATGATACTTTTGCAGGATCAAAATCAATCTGTATGGCCTCTGTATGGCCAGTACCGCCAGCAGAGACTTCCTGGTACTTCGGGTCGATTTTATGACCAGCAGTGTAGCCGGAAGTGGTAGAGATAACACCATCGAGTTTGTCGAAAGGCGGTTCCATGCACCAGAAGCAGCCTCCGGCGAAGATGGCGGTTTCCTGTGATTTGTCTGCGTAAGCAGAAGTGCTCAGTAAGGTAAATAAGAGTGGTAAGAGAAATTTCATAGCTGTCTCATAAATATAAGGTAATGATACGACTAGAGAAGTTTGTAATAGTTTCTGTATAAAGCTCGATGTTAATTTTTTGTGATAAATAGATTGATTGAGTATTGTTGTGTTTGTCGCAAATAGAATGGAGCATTACATAAAAAAGGCGACTAGGAAGTCGCCTTTTTTATGTAATGCTCTTTTGAGCTTAAGCAGCTTTACGACGTGCGACTCCAGCTAAGCCTAACAAACCTGAACCGAATAACCATACTGCAGCAGGAACTGGAACAGCAGCAATAAATTGTGTTTCGGTATCCCATTCTGCGTATAAACCTACGTGAATATCTTGACCCTTGACTCTGTAGTCACGGTCAGCTGTTGCAGTTGTAAGGCTGGAGTGAAATTGTTCAGGTGCACTGTTTTCTTCAAATAGTGCGCTGAATGAGAAATCAACTAGATAGCCATCTTCGAATGTGATTGATGTAGTTGAAATATTGCTTTTCATCGATTCGTCGAACAAAAATGAGCCAAATGAGCCAGCTGTAATATCTAGCGTATTGGTAGTATTAAAGTATAAAGTCTCAGTTCCTACACCTGTTAATGCGTCATCAAATGTTATGTCCGCAGTTATTGTGTCGCCAAAAACTAGACCGTCATAGTTTTCAGCTAAGTACACGTCGGCAGTGATGGTAATCATTGCTGCATTGGCACTCCCTGCTATTACAAGTGTCGAGTAGGTCAAGAATTTGATTATTGATTTCATAGTAATATCCTAATTATTTAATTCAATTTTTTCGGCCTAGTTCGGACATTTTTCGCTAACAGCAGCAAATGCAGCGGCAGCTTGAGTTACGTTATCTTCAAAATAATGATTTCTAACTATGTTTGCAGTTATCAGATCAACGTAAACACATACTTCAGTTGGGCGTCTATCAACTTTTACGAAATGAGAGTTACCTTTATCTTGTATTCCATATTGTATAACTTCGCCATTACCATCAACGAAACGCATGCAAGAGTTGGTTGTCGAAATTGAATCAAGCTCAGCTTGAGTAAAGCATCCGAAATTTTCTGAGGTGCATGGCATAACGGGGTCGCCTGACTGTTTTTTCTTGTTGTAGTTTTCAAGAATTTTCAGACTAGGTGGTTTTTTGTCGATGGTATCAAGATCCTGTGCTTCGCAGTATGCAACACACAGTCCGTATAAGCCAGGTGAGGCACCTTGTAAACCGTCACAAACATCTTCATTAGCCGGTGTTTCACCGTCTGGTGTTAAGGCTAATACGTTGCCGCTCATTGTTGCAAGACCTGTAAACAGGGCAAATGTAAAGCCAGTTATAATTTGTTTCATTTTATTCATTGTTGTATCTCCATCGAGATGTTTCCATTTAGTTGCTAGATAATATGCAATATACAAGCCAAGGTTTTTAAGTGCATGTAAAATATAAAGTTTTTTATTTTCAGTGCTTTTTTATAACTTCATGATGTATGAAAAAAGCAAATATTTCGACACTACATTTTGGCTTGTTATGTTTGAGTGAATATGATTCGCTATATAAATCAATAGGTTATATGTAAATTCGTCATATAGTCAGGTTAAATTGTGTAAATATTTTTTACATAGTTAGTTGGTTCGAAGTTTTTATATATTACAGTAGGTTAGATAGCATCAAAAATTTCGAATTTACTTCAATTTCATCCAGGTATTTTATTTCATCACAAAAAATAAGCAGAGTATTCGACTCCGCTTATATCGTATTACATTTTACTTGTTTAGCCTTCCGCAATGTAGTCATCTGTATCATTGCCCATTAGCACTTTTTTATCTTCCAATTCCATTTCCATATAGATTTTTTTGTTTTCTTCATTTTCGAAGTAGATTTCCAGTCCATTTTCGCCGTCACCTTCATACAGGCAGGGATGGTGTTCTGGATCCGGTACTTCATTCAGCGAGATAGGGTCTAATGTTGTTCGAATATGCATGATATTCCCTCCTGTTGAGTACACTATCAATGATAAATAACCAAGTAAAATAGTCAAGTATTCTATTTAATTAAAGTACGTGCTGTTAGAACATAAAGCCAAAGGTAAATTGATAAGTGGTGAAGTCAGCGGTATTACTGCTACTGGTATCGATGATGTTCTTACTGGCGCCGCCCTTGATATAAAGCTTTCGATTGAAGTCGTAACGCAGGCCAATACCTGCACCGTAGTTGAGTTCAGTCGAAGTGTAGGTCTGTGCACTTGGAGAGCATACGTAGCCCCACCATGGATCCCACCGGCAGACCGTTCCGATGTTTCCAGTAGGAATGCCTGAATCGATAAAGGTGGAGCCTAAATTGGCAGAAACATATGGGGTAAAGGCGGTGCTCAGGAGATTAAATGTTAAGCCAAAATTGATACTGCTGGTATACAGATTGGCGCTGAATTTTTCATCACTGTCAGATCCATCATCAAGAATTCTGGTGCCAGTGTAATTCGAGCTGCTCGAAGCAAATTGTGTTGTCAGTTCAATATGTGGATTTATGTTGTAACCGAATCCAAAGCCAATACTCGAACGCTCATTGATATTGGCTCTTGCGCCATTATCAAATTCCAGTGTTTTTGAGTTCGTGAACTGTGGTGTCAGAAAAAACTCCCACTTGCCATCTCTCGAGTCTGTAAATGCATTAGCATTGATGCTGAAAAATAGACCAATGATAAACAGAGAACTCAATAGTTTGTTCTTATGCGACACCATACTGCTTTTACTTTTTACTTTTTATTAAGTTCAGTCTATCAGTAAAGCAGACGTGCATGTAACTCGAGGTTTAAGTATGAACAGTGGCAGTAGTTGGTCTGACTGAATTATTGATGCAGGTTGATATGGCTGCTTAGAATACCTACTTGGCGCAGTCGATACAGGTCGTCACGTAGGGTAATGCGGATAGCCTCTCATCCGGTATGTCTATTCCGCAGCTTGCGCATATACCATAATTGCCTTCTTTTATACGGGCGAGGGCGGCGTCTATCAGTAATACAGTTTGCTGTGCTTCTTCGTCGATCGCGCTAAGCACTTCATCATTTTCGCGTTGTGTCACCTGTTCAGCAAAGTCTTTTTCCACAGGCTCTTTTTTGTGATGGATATCGGCATCGATGGCTTTAATCCGGGAGGTTAATTCATTTCGAAGTGTCTGAAGCTTTTCGATTGTTTTCTGATTAGCTGACATCTGTAAGTCTACCTGTAACGAGTTATATGTGATCGGAGGAGCTTAGTTGTTTAGCATACTATATATGAGATCTTTAAGATGCAGGCGTTCTTTTTTAATGCTGTTCAGATAGTCGTCGCTAACAATTTCGATGCCTTGCTCGGCACGAAAAATAGATTTGTCTATACCTTCATACTCATGCGCCAGCCGACGGAAATGCGCATTGTTCATCTTAAGGTCGTGGATGGTATCTCTGTGTTCGGCAAATTCTTCGATCAATGGATGGTGTGCTATTGGCATTTGAAACCCTCTTTAAATATTGTGACTTCAGTTAACTTTATATGGGTATATTTTTCCTTGATAAGAATCAATTTATTCTTTTTTTTCAGGATAGAAAATCCTGTCAATGTGAGCATAAAAAAAGCCGAGTCATTACTGACTCGGCTTTTTAGAGCTTTAATCGTAACTAATTAAAGCAGTGGCACCATCATCAGAGCAACGATGTTGATGATCTTGATCAATGGGTTTATCGCAGGGCCCGCAGTATCTTTGTACGGATCGCCTACGGTATCACCGGTTACAGCTGCTTTATGCGCATCAGAACCTTTGCCGCCAAAATTGCCATCTTCGATGTATTTCTTGGCGTTGTCCCATGCACCACCACCGGTGGTCATTGAGATAGCAACGAACAGACCGGTAACGATAGTACCGATCAACATGCCGCCTAATGCTTCAGCGCCCAACATTAAACCAACGATTATTGGAACCGCAATAGGCAACAATGAAGGAATCATCATTTCCTTGATGGCCGCTTTCGTCAGCATGTCCACAGCTTTTGAGTAATCGGGCTGTTGTGTTCTGTCCATAATGCCAGGCATCTCTTTGAACTGACGACGCACTTCGTTGACGATGCCGCCAGCCGCGCGGCCAACTGCTTCCATCGCAATTGCGCCAAACAGGAAAGGAACCATGCCGCCGATGAACAGGCCGATAATGACCATGTGATTGGACAGGTCAAAAGAGGCTGTATGTCCAGCTGCGTTCAGTGTATTGGTGTAATCAGCAAACAATACCAGTGTTGCCAGACCTGCAGAACCGATGGCATAACCTTTGGTTACCGCTTTGGTGGTATTACCAACCGCATCGAGCTTGTCGGTAGTATTACGAACGTCTTCAGGCAGCTCAGCCATCTCTGCGATACCACCGGCATTATCAGTGATAGGGCCATAGGCGTCCAGAGCAACGATAATACCTGTCATCGATAACATAGAGGTGGCCGCGATAGCGATACCGTATAAACCAGAAAGCTCATAAGCACCCCAGATAGAAGCACAGATAGCGAGCACCGGCGCTGTCGTTGCTTTCATTGAAAGACCAAGACCGGCGATCACGTTGGTGCCATCACCCGTTGTTGATGCTGCAGCGATACGTTTAACAGGTGCAAACTCGGTAGCAGTGTAATACTCTGTGATCACGATCATGGCCACAGTTAGAGCCAGACCGATAAGTGCAGAATAAAACAGATTGATCGCAGTATAACCTTCCAGGTCTGACATCATGTTAGTGGTGACAAAGTAGAAAGCGATTGCTGAGAGAACGGCTGAAATAATTGTGCCTTTATAAAGTGCGTTCATGATTTTCGCGCCATCCGATGTTTTTACAAAGAATGTGCCGATGATCGAAGTGATGATCGAGATTCCACCCAGCATCAATGGGTAAGTTACCGCCAGTTCACCTGCATCTTTAAGTAACAGACCGCCCAGTAACATGGTGGCAATCAGTGTTACCGCGTAGGTTTCGAACAGGTCAGCCGCCATACCCGCGCAGTCGCCCACGTTATCGCCAACGTTATCAGCGATTACAGCCGGGTTGCGTGGGTCATCCTCAGGAATACCGGCTTCAACTTTACCTACGATATCCGCGCCAACGTCTGCACCTTTGGTGAAGATACCGCCGCCTAATCGAGCGAAGATTGAAATCAGTGAGCCACCAAATGCCAGGCCAACCATGGAATGCAGAGCTGCTTCCATTTCAAAACCCATCGCCATTAATATGCCGTAGTAGCCGGCAACGCCCATCAGGGCAAGACCAACAACCAGCATACCGGTGATAGCACCGCCTTTGAATGCGATGTCTAATGCCGGTGCGATACCGTCACGTGCTGCTTCTGCGGTACGGGAGTTAGAACGTACAGAGACATTCATGCCGATAAAACCTGCGAGACCGGAGAAGATTGCACCGATGGCAAAACCGACGGCGGTAGTTGCATTCAGTGTAAACATGATGACAAAAAAGACGATAACGCCGACGATTCCGATCGCTGTGTACTGGCGTTTCAGGTAAGCCTGAGCACCTTCCTGAATAGCGCCTTGTATACGTACCATTTCTTCATTACCCATCGGTTTTGAAAGTACGTTAAAAATTGTGAATACACCGTAGCCTATTCCGAGCAGGGAACATGCCAGTGCTATTAGTAGTTCAGTAGACATTTTTAAGTCTCCTTATAAAAGTTATAAATCGATTGTAGGAGCGGAATCTTGTTCCGCGAT
>DAOWFN010000187.1 GCA_030637945.1 Gammaproteobacteria bacterium | reverse complement strand
TCGGGTATCGACGTAAGCCAGGTCCAGAAAAAAGTTAAATTAGCGGGTGTTGATTTATCTGACAAAGATTTCGAAACCGGAAAAGAAATATATTTTCAACGCTGTGCCGGTTGCCACGGTGTATTAAGAAAGGGTGCAACGGGTAAACCGCTGACCACTGATATCACAACACAAAGAGGTATCGAATACCTTAAAACTTTTATCACCTATGGTTCACCTGGTGGCATGCCAGCCTGGGGTGAGACCAAGGTTCTTTCTGAAAAAGAAATCGACATCATGGCGAAGTATCTTATGAACGAACCGCCTGTGCCTCCCGAATATGGCATGAAGGAATTGAATGCCAGCTGGAAACTCGTTGTCCCGGTTGATAAACGGCCTAAATCAAAATTAAATGATTACAATATCGAAAACATCTTCTCGGTGACATTAAGAGATGACGGTAAAATTGCACTCATCGATGGTGATAGCAAAGAGATCATCAGTGTTATTAAAACAGGTTATGCCGTTCATATCTCAAGGATGTCTTATTCCGGTCGTTACCTATTTGTTATCGGTCGTGATGCGAGAGTTAACCTGATCGACTTATGGATGAAAACCCCTGATACCGTTGCTGAGATTAAAGTCGGTTTAGAAGCGCGCTCGGTTGAAACCTCCAAATTTAAGGGTTTTGAAGACAAGTATGCTATCGCTGGTACGTACTGGCCTCCCCAGTTTGTCATTATGGATGGCGATACGTTGAAGCCGATTAAAGTGGTTGCAACCAGAGGCATGGCTGTGGGAACTGGTGAATATCACCCGGAACCGCGTGTCGCAGCTATTATTGCATCACATGAAAAACCCGAGTTCATCGTCAATGTAAAAGAGACCGGTAAAGTTTTGATGGTTGATTACAGCGATCTTACAAACCTTAAGATCACCAGTATCGATACTGCTCGTTTCTTACACGATGGTGGTTGGGATTCAACGCATCGTTACTTTATGTCTGCCGCGAATAAATCAAACAAGATTGCGGTTATTGATTCCAGGAAATCTAAACTAACAAAATTGATCGATGTCGGTAAAATCCCTCATCCGGGTCGGGGCGCTAATTTTATCGACCCTGAATTCGGCAAGGTTTGGGCGACTTCCCATTTAGGTGATAACAGTGTCTCACTTATTTCGACGGATGCCAAAAAATCTTATGCCTGGTCAGTGGTAAGAACATTAAAAGGCCAGGGTGGCGGTTCACTGTTTATTAAAACACATCCAAAGTCCAAAAACCTCTGGGTGGATACTGCGCTTAACCCTGACAAGGGCATGAGTCAATCCATTGCTGTTTTTGATATCGCTCACCTGGATAAAGGTTACAAGGTAATCCCCATCGCAAAAATGGCAGATGTCGGTAAGGGTGCAAAACTTGTCGTTCAACCTGAATACAACAAAGCTGGTGACGAGGTATGGTTCTCTGTATGGAACGCTGCTAACCTGGAATCAGCCATTGTTGTAATTGATGACAAGACCCGGAAGCTAAAGAAAGTGATCAAAGATAAACGCCTGATCACGCCAACAGGTAAATTCAATCTTTATAACACCCAGCACGATATTTACTAAGTTCATTAGCTGAGCTGCCCGCAGGGTTTTTCCGCGGGCAGCTTCAAAGGTTCATAACTACAGACACGAAGGGAACGATTGACGTCGGCACCTGAGGGTTGTTACAAGTGTTTAATTGCCTTCATGCCCTTTATGATTTTTCTGTTTTTTAAACAATGTTGCTTCGATGCGCATGCAGAGCTCAACTGTTTCATCCACCAAAAATGACCAACCATGCACATTAAAATCTCTGCGTTCAATAAATGAGCTGACGGTAACAATAACATCTGCAACACACGGAGTGATTAATTTTTAATCCCTGCCCCTTTAATTCCCGCCTTGAGTTCTTATCTTATCGATCATGTCTTGCATTTTTTGATAATGACTGCCTTTCCAGTAGATCTTTCTGCATGATTCACATTGAAAAAACTCATCGTAATACTCTTTTGTTTTAGTTAATAAACGGGTTTCTATTTCTTTTTTATCTACCTGCTGTATTTTTCCATTGCAGTGCATGCAGCGTGTAAATGGCTGCTGCTTATCATATAGATCAAAATGTGAAAGAACTTCAAGCAGTTGTTGTTGCAGCTGCCTGGTGCGGACAAAGTACCCATATGTAATTCCTTTTCGCATGAGAAGCTGCCGGTCACAGGTGAGTAATATGCGATGCTCATTAACTGATACTGATGCCAGAGTCACATCGTCATAGTCATTACGATACAGCGTATCGAAACCGAGCAAGCGTAGATAAGAAGCAAGCCGACCAAGGTGAACATCAAGTACAAAACGGAACTCATGCAATGGTTCTGGCTTGTTATGCCTGAGTGGTGCCTTAAGTAGTGAAGTCCCTGTTATCACCTGGTCAGGCAGTGTTTTCAATTCCGGGTAGACACTGATGTGGTCACCATTTTGAATCCGATAATTAAAATCAACAGATTCACCATTGATGAAAATCAGGTCGATTTCTGTGTGCGGTATGCCAACAGATTCAATGAGATCTTTGACCGATCTTGGCTGTTTCAGTTCGTATGTAAATTCTCTATTGCGCTGATGGGGTCGCAGGAAATCATTAAGTTCTTCGTAAACGCATATATTAACCTGCTCAAACATGTGAACATGATAGCGTATATCTATCATCAATAAGGCAAGTTATTCGGACTTTATCGTGGCCTGCCCCCTATTTACTTTTTAGAGGTAGACAGTTTATATTTAATAAAAACACCAGTAAGCACAAATGCGGATAACAATATCAACGGTCCGTAAGTAGAAATATCTAACAGGTCTTCAAACGATGCAGATGTTGCTGTGTTATAAATCACCTTTGAATATATATAAGACTTTATAGAAATACCTAATATTGCTGCAGGTATGAAGTGGCGCAGTTTAACGTTTAATATGCCCGAACTGTAGTTGACCAGGGAATGTGGAAAAGCAGGAAATACTCGTAAGGCAAATAATGTAAAAAAATTATCCTGTTGATGCAGTAATTTGTATGTACGTGACTTTTCTATTTTTTCTATCCACTCATCGGTAAGACGTCTTGAAAACAGGTATGCCGTTACACCGCCGAGTGTCCCACCAGCGGCAAGAATGAAAGTCGCCATTGCAGGTGGATAAAGTGGCGCGACAACCCATAGAAAAAGAGAACCCGCCAGCGCAAAGGTAAACAAAATCATTTGCAGAAGAATCAGTATCAGAACCAGCCACCAGCGATCAACATATTCCCTGGCGATGCTGAGTATATTATCTGCATCGAGCAAGCCGGCAACGTCCAATAATATGCCTGTTACTATTAGCACGGCAACGATGGAAAGTTTTTTAATATAATTTGGAATCATGCGTTTGTTTTAACACATCAGAAATCAAAGGGGAATTAATCACAATTTTTTGGGCGTCCCCTATTATTTCTACCCACTTTCATTCATCGGACTCATGTTTTTCAAGATTATCTGTGGATAGTTTCTTTGGCCACATTACCTGATGAAGATGACGTCGACGTAAAACATTAGAAACCCAACCGTGCACCGCCGATAGCAACAAAGCAATAATAATAGAGAGAACGATGTAATGTGCTTTCCAGATAAAAACGTATGATGCACGCAAAAAACCAGCTGTCAGCATATCAAACGCCAGTTGAAAATTATCCAACAAGGTATCTAATTCTCCAGGCACAATTACACCAAGTGACGCAGGGTGTTTATCTATAAGAAACCACAAAATCCAACCAATCACAAAAACAATGACCGAAAAATTAAACATAAATAATTAACAAAAAAATGAAAGGAAATTTAAAAGTTAAAGGGAAACGCCCCTCTCCCCTTTAATCTTCATCCCGCTCTCCCTGGAATGGAACAAAGGCAACACCCAAAATATCTCTGATATCAAGCTTACCATCTTCATTTTTCCTGACCAGTGTCAGCTCCTGATAGGAATATGGCTTTCCAAGAGGGATCACCATACGGCCACCGGGTCTGAGCTGTTCGATTAGTGGTTCGGGTATACGTGTCGCTGCGGCGGTAACGATGATGCCATCATAAGGGGCATGGTCTGGCCAGCCGTCAAAACCGTTGCCAGACTTGGTCTCAATATTGTCATAGCCAAGCTTATTGAGACGTGCTGCAACTATATCAGCAAGCTCAGGAACGTATTCGATGGTGTAAACCTGCTTACACAGTAGTGAAAGAATAGCCGCCTGATAACCTGAACCAGTACCGATTTCCAGCACGACATCACCGGTTTCTAGTTCAAGCAAGTCTGTCATTAGCGCAACAATATAAGGTTGTGAGATGGTCTGTCCATGACCGATGGGCAATGGACCATTATAAAATGCACTATCGACATGGGTCTTTGGTACGAATTTATCGCGAGGTACGTTGATCATGGCAGTCTTCACTTTGGGGTCAAGTGTATACTTACCTGTCATCCCGCCCGTGTACTTGTATTCGCTTTCTATTTCATCGATCAGGTACTGTATTTTTGTTTTCATGATCTGTAAACAGCCTGGCAAACGATCATTGTACCGCTAAAAAGTGGCCTGCCCCCTATTGATCTCTGTTTCTCAGAAAACCGACTGGAAACTGATTGCACCGCCATCTCCCGGATCATTAATAGGGTCATCAAGATTGAGGCTGATGTTAAATTGCAGCGAGTTACGACCATCCGATGACGAATACTCGAAACCCATACGGAACTTTGCCTCTATGTCATCGTTTAAAGTGTCCCTACTGGCATCCAGCAGGAAATTTCGTTTTTCTTCGACCTGACCAACATATAATCCAAGATCCCAGGCCATATGTTCATTTAACGGGTGATAGGCCGTGGTATAGATCTGTAACGTTTTCATGAAATAATCATGCTCATCGCTGCCCGTTATAAAATCACGAATGTCATTGCTGATGTGGTCATACTGTGTGCCCACACGAAGTTCGTATGGCTTGCCCATGCCCCTCACCCAGTAAACATCGACTGATACGTAATCAGTCGCCTGTTGCTGATCTTGCCCCGTCTGCGAACTGGATTTATCCAGTGTAAAGCCGTTAATGGTCATACCTATGACTGAATCGGTTGCGGGCTGATAGTCAAACAACAAAAAATAATCACTGGCCTTGTGCTTGAAAATACCATTATTGTCCGGATCGACAAGCTCGAGCGGCTTGTCACGGCTAACGGTAAAGCGCAGTTTATAATGGCCGTCAAACTGGTAAGCACCTTCAAGTTTCATGGCTATCGGTTCTTTACTGTAAAAAGTATTATCGCGGTCGTTCTTTTTGTTATACAGTGAATCAACCTCGAGATATTCAAAACGTATATAGTTCCAGGGGCGCCTTCCCCAGATGAGGGCTACACCGAGATCCATTTCCCGTTTTCCATACGCCGGCGTGCCGAGCAATGAAAAGCCCACATTACCCGCCCATGGATAAACTTCGGCTTCGACCGTCGGTAGTGGAAAATCTTTGTCCGCATAGAAAACTTCCTGCTCAACTTCGAGCCGGATATTGACGTATTCTGATAACGCATTCTCTAACTTGAGCTCGGTTTGTGTGAATGCCAGGTCAGTGTTGAGGCTTACGATATTAATACGCCAGCCCGAGAGGCTATCAAACCACCAATATTCAAGTGACTTGCGATAACGATGTGCCTTTATATCGAGAAAGTTCTCCGTACTAAGATTGATGTCATTAATTTCAAAGTCATCGTCAAAAGCCAATACGGGTGGTGTGGCCAATGTCAGGCCAAGAGGGACAAGGAATGCACGAAGAAAAACACGCATGAGAATATTTTATAAAATGCTGGTGTAAATAAACATGATCAACATCAAACTATGGGTGACAGATTATTTATACCATCTTTAATTAGACAGCAAAAGGAGACGGAGTAATTTATTTTAAATAGTATCCCCTATTATTTCTATTATTGTAATTAATAAAATTCTGGTAGAGAAATCACAGATGCTCCAACAACTAATAAAAATTAATGAGGGCTATGCCCCATTATCCCGACGCAATTAATCGTTTTCCAATAATGGCCTGTAATCACCCAGCATCGCCAGGTGGTTGAGCCGTGCGCGTTTGAGCAGGGCCTGTTGTGCCTGCGGGATATTTTCCGGTTTTCCCTGCCAGGCTTGCAAGGCTGGCTGCTGCAGGGCGCGGCCATAGGAAATGCTCAGTAGCCAGGGCGCATCAGGGGCTTGCTGGTTGATAGCATTGAGATTAATGGTGGCTTCTTCCGGACCCTGACCTCCGGAGAGGAAGTTTATGCTGGGCATGGCTGTTGGTACGATTCGGCGCAATACTTTCAGAGTGGCTTCAGCGACTTCGTCGGGTTCTGCTGTTCGGCAGTCTTTTCCCGGCAGCACCATGTTGGGTTTGAGTATCATCAGTTCGAGTACGACCTTATGTCGATTCAGGGCATTAAACACAGCATGCTGTACAGCTTCGGTAACTTCGGCGTGCCGCTCGATATCATGACTGCCATCCATTAATACTTCCGGCTCCACGATGGGGACCAGTCCTTCTTCCTGACAGACAGCCGCATAACGTGCCAACATTTCGGCGTTAGCCTCAATGCCGTTTTGTGTGGGTATGTGTGCATCTATCGCATAAACTTCGCGCCACTTGGCAAAACGGGCGCCCTGCTCTTTATAACCGCGCAGGCGTTCGGCGAGACCATCCAACCCCTTAGTGATTAGATCGCCCGCTGACAGTGCTAATGGCATTGTGCCTTTGTCGACCTTGATACCGGGCACGATCTTCTGATCCCAGGCAGCTTCGGCAATGGTTTTGCCATCATCGGTTTTCTGATCCAGTGTTTCTTCGAACAGGATGGTGCCACTGATGTATTCACCCAGACCTGGCGTGGTAAGCAGCGCGCTGCGCCAGATGCGCCGGTTCTCTTCAGTGGACGCCACATCGATCGCGTCAAAACGTTTGGCGATGGTGGGTGCGCTCTCATCGGCGGCGAGTATACCCCGCCCTTTTTGCACCATGTCGTTGATGGTGGTTTCCAGTTCGTTTATATATTGCACCTTTATATCCTCCCAGTTCTACCTATTGGAACAACATGCGCCTGTCCATTTATGACCGCCTTACAATCATCCTGATTTCAGTCTATGGATATTGCTTCTCGCTGTGTTGATACAAATCAACCGATTTACCATTATCCGTTCGAAAACAGGCAGCAGGACAGTTCCCATAATTCAAGCTTGCCACTTAGTTTGCTCATGGCCTTCATGCAAGGCTCCCTCGATTGAGATCAACTCCATAATATTGTCCATGTTTATAATACCCACCAACTGATCAGCTTTGGTCACGAAAAGCAGTGGGCAGTGGCAGCTCTGCAATCGTTCCATTACCTTCTGCAAATGTTCATTAACATCCGCACTCTGAATATTAGTCTGCATAAAGTCACTGACCAGAGCCTGTTCACCCGCTGTCTGCAATCCTTTCAATAAGTCATCCTGAGTGAGTGCGCCGACCATGCGTTCACCCTCCAGTACCGGAAACTCTTTCTGACTGCCGGCAAGGGTTAACTCAATGGCTTTGGAAAGGGCATTATCGGGTGACAGAACCTGAAAGTCAGTCAACATGGCTCGACCTACAGCCATATCAGACAGGGTTGATTTGATGTGCTCCATACTCGCCTCGGCTGCTGCTCCTATCCACACGAACAGGGCGATGAATATCAGGAAGGGGTTGTACAGCAAACCTATCAAACCCAACCACAAAGCCAGACCCTGCCCTATCTTTGCGGCCACCTGGGTGGCTCTGTTACGGCTCATGCGCATGGATAGTGCCGCGCGTAATACCCTGCCTCCATCCATGGGAAAAGCTGGCAGCAAGTTAAAAACAGCCAGAATGATATTAATCACCATCAGCCTTTCCAGAAACTGCCCGCCAGTAAGGCTGAGATCATCCACCGGCACTAGTGCATTGCCCATAGAGAGCCACAGCCAAAGACCAAATGCAATTACCAGGTTAACCGACGGTCCTGCCAGTGCCACGTTGATTTCCTGCCTTGGATCGTCGGGCATACGCTCCAGAGTAGCAACGCCTCCGATAGGTAGCAGGAAAATACTCTTGGTACGGATACCATAGCGCCGTGCTGTCAGTGCATGTCCTAGCTCATGCAATACTACACAGGCAAACAGTGCCAGGATAAAACCGATGCCGCTGACCACCGCCGCCAGTGTGCCTTCTACCTGCCAGTAACTTAAGCCTATCCAGGCGATGAGAATAAAAAAGGTGGCGTGGACGTAGATATCAATGCCAGCAATACGTGCTAGCTTCCAGGACCATTTCATATCTTACTCAACCTCATCTGAACCATGATAATACTTAACACAGAAATCTAACAGGATAAAAGGGGACGGAGGGGTTATTTTTTAATCCCTCCGTCCCCTTTTATTTTCACCTAAAACCGATCTAACATCGTCGGATTGTATGTGTCCGTTGATAAACTCAGCCCCGCATCCTCCATGCGCTGGTCGAGAACCCGGATCTTGCTAACCAAACCTTCCATCGTGATGGTATTGTCATCCAGCTCATAAAGCTGCTTAGAACCACGATACATAAAATTCATGATAATCATGGCATCGTTATCGTTGTGTTCAACAGCCGCTTCAATCTTGCGTAATTTTCGATGTATCCGATTTAACTGTTGCTTTAAATCCCATACATATACCACCTCAAACATATAAGGATGCTGGCGAAACTTATTCAATACGATAAACACAATAGCAGCTGCAGCGGCCACACCCGCCAGGTTATGCGAAAAATGCGAAACCTCCGGGCTACTAAAAAGGAAAATAAACAGTGTTGAAGCACCAACTGCAATAATCATAAGAGCCACTGCCATGCCAGCAAATACCACCTTAAGATGCTTGCTATACCGCGTCTTGTCGATTTCTCTTAGTTGCATATAGAATACCCAATATTAATAAAAGATGATTTTACCGCAGAGTAAACAAAGGGGCCTGGAGATTTTCCCGTTAAAACATTAAAAGGGGTCGGTGACAAAACGTAATAATTCTCATTTTCCACCAGTCCTTTAATTTTTTAATTTATAATACTTTGTAATTCTTAACACATCCAATACTAATGCTACATTCCAGAATCCTTAACGTCTTTTTTATTTGTTTGTTTATTTCTGCGTGCGAGTCACAAGAACAAACTACACCTGTTGAAAAAACCACTGTAATCAAAGCAGCACCAGAGAAAACTACAACAGAAAAACCCATGCGAGTACTTAATCTATCGATAGACAACATTTCTAGTGATGATCAAAGAAAAAATGATGACATTTTTTTAAAAGACAACGTGCCCACAGAAAAAAACAGCGCTTTATTTGAAACGCTAAACAAGGTTCCAGCAGAAAACAGCGTTAATTTAAGCGGTAAATTACTTACCGATAATAATAAACTCGAAAACAAAGAGTATCTTGAATCAGTCGATGGTGTACAAATAAAGATTGAGGGAAACTTTGATTAAAACCTTAATTTCTCCAAACTTTGATGGATACTGACAATCATCTCAGGATTGGTAAAAGCTTAATCCCTCCGTCCCTTTTATTCTAAGGAACCTCTGATTAATTCTGAATGAAGTAGATTGTAAACAGAAGTATTCAGATTCAAGGCGTGAAACGCACGTAATAGCTGGCTATTGCGAAGTTTTACAACGCAGAAGATGGATGCTTCTGCTTACAAGATACGATTTCACGAATTGATCAGAGGTTCCCTAATTATTCATAACACTGACACGTACCCTTTTCATGACCACAGGGCAGTATCATGAAGTTTGATTGACAGCTGATTGTTTCTTTTAAAATATCCCAATATTCTGCTTTGTCAGTACCAAAGGTAAAACTCAGCATTACTCTTAACTTATCTGTCTCAGGATACGGTTGAGTTGCATGTTCAAAACCGTCTCCAAAAACTATCGCTTCATTCATTTTATATTCGTAGGTTTTGACAGATGATGCTTTATCCTTATACATCAAGTTACCATGTGACTTTTCGAGGTCATATAGCGGGGTAATCAAGGTGTAACCATTTGCACCGTCATGATAATCTTTATGCCATGTCTCTATATCCATTTTCTTACCGACGACAAAAAAGCCACAATATACTTCTATATGATTTTCAAAATCAACCAGCTCTTTAATATCATCCATAATATCCAGATCATTCATAAATGATCTAAAAATATCGTAAGTTCGTTCGTTATTATTTGATACCCACAACAAAGGCGCGGTACCATAGGAAGTAATATGAAACTGTAGATCCTCAAGTTTCATCTGAATATTTATCTGTTCCATGCCGGCAAACAGATAGGCATACCCTTCTCTATTTAATCTTTCTTTCAGGGAATCATCAAACATCGTCCTTAGGGTATTTAACAAAGAAGCGTCAAAGCTTATCGTATAGGCATTTAAGCCTGGTTCAATTTGTTGGAGTCGTCTCATTTTTATAAGTAGTAATTGCTAATCTAACAGAGGTATTTAAACGGAGATTTAATTTTACAGGAAGGTTAAAGATGACGGCGAAAAATATTTAAAAAGGATCGGTTAAAATTTAATTCCTCCATCCCCATTAATTGGGAGTATGATATCTATTGACAGGTCTACCATGTCAATTAAATAAGCGAGGTGAATATCATGTCCCTGATTAATCATACTTTTCGAATTCTTGCTGTAATACTCATTACCTTACCTCTTGGCGCTTACGCCGACTCATGGAGTTGCAGCAGAGGCAACGATGTGCGTGAAATCCACATTGAACTCACCACTTCTTCCCCTGTACCATGCCATGTTGTTTACAAGAAACAAACTGAGGGTGTTGAAGATAAGATACTCTGGAGCGCAAACAATGATGACACATACTGTGAAGAAAAAGCGCAAGGCCTTATTGCCAAGCTTGAATCATTTGGATGGGTTTGCGCAGAAACAATCAATGAAGAACAAGATACTGCGACAGGATCAGAGCCGCAATAACTAAAAAAAGAAAAAAGGGGACGGATGGATTAAAAAACAATCCCTCCGTTCCCTTTAATTTCCTTTACTTCCCTTTAATTTTTATCCTTTAATACTCAAATTCCTGCCGACTATCTTTCATAATAATATCCAACGATTTCTGTCCCTGCTTCGGATTAGCTAAATCCTTTTCTTCTATCATTTCACAATCATCGGCCACCATCTCATCCAGCGTCGAAGGGTAAAATTTACAATCATCAGGCCGATCGAAATAAATCTCACAGGTATATTTGTTTTGATTGGGCTCTTTTCTTAACCACGGGCATAGCTCTATCTGTTTACCTGTTTCAGGATCGAACCAAATATTTCCGTCCTTAACGTATTTGTATATTTCAGGTTTGTGATCATACCAATAGTCGATTTGACTGGCTGCTGTCGTTAGCCTGCCATTGCTGTATTTGATACAACATTTTCCACACTGGTTACATTCTTTCACGTTATTGTTTGCTCGATAGCCAGTCTTAAACATCTACTCTACTATGAAGAACTAATGGGGGCGCAGGGAGTATTTTTTAATCGTGGCCTGTTATTCTATTATTACTCCTCGTCCCCTTTAACTAACAGCTTTCTGGATCAGAGGGATCAGCGACTCTGGAAGTTTGATACTGCCAGCAAGCGCAAAAGCGTGTGCCTTCTCAGTCATTTTACTCCATGTCCTCTTTATAATTAAAATCCATTTCTCTTCCTCGTACTCGGGATGTTTTTCAACAAATGCGAGCATATAATGCTCGATAAACACCAGTGCCGACACGTCTTCTAGCAGCTTTGTATCTGGATTGCTCTTCAGCGATTTTTTACTTACGGCAATCTTTACACGATTGATAAATTCGTCATCATACCCGGCTTTAACCAGCAAGGCAGCAACCGTATCCGCATGAAATGAATAAAGATTGGTTCGCCATAGGTGATAACCTTTACGATCCATAGGATATTCATTGCGAGGATATTTCCAGCGCTGGATGTGCTGCGCACGCAGGGCCAGTTTCATCGCATCATCGGCATCAGGCGCATATCGCTGCTGCATGTCAGACATACGAGTTGAGTACAGCAGTTCTTTTGGCCATTGCTCGCCATCACTGGTTTCCAGATTAGCATCTTCTTTGTTAGCTGCATCGATAAGTTCTATAGCTAATTCAAATTTATTTTGTGTCATAGTATTAATAACGAGGGTAAATGGGAAAAAAGACAGACCACGTTTTTTTGTTATTTAACAGTGATCTGCCCCTATTATCTACTATCGTCTGTGCAGGGCGCAAATGTCAGTCCACCTGCTACTATCAGGTATAAATTTCTGAACAAAACAATACAAAATATATAGAGGACATCACATGAACAAAATCATTCCCGGCCTGGTGCTGGCTATTATTCTGAGTATTGTCGTAGGTGCTTATTATGTGCTGACCAACCTTGATGCCCTGGTCGAAGCGGCGATTGAAAAATATGGCAGCGAAGCCACGCAAACTGCCGTGCTAGTTGATAGTGTAAAAATCGATCTCACCAATGGTGCCGGCGGCATCAATGGTTTAACCGTCGCCAATCCCAAAGACTTTGCTATGCCTTATGCATTTTCACTTGGCGAAATACGCACCGCAATCGACCTGAAATCTTTACAGGAAGAGCCATATATCATCGATGAAATCACCGTACTTGCACCGCAGGTATTCGTCGAGATCAATGAAGCTAATAAGACCAATTTAAATGAGCTGAAAAAGAACCTCACAGCCAGATCGACTTCAGCACCGGATAAAAAAGCTCAAGTATCTGAAGGCAGCGCAAAAGAGCCACGCTTGATCATCCGCCGTGTAACGTTTGCTGATGGCACTATTCAGGCCCGGGTAGCTGCGCTGCAGGATAAAGAATATCAGCTTAAATTACCGAAGCTGGAAATGAGCAACCTGGGCGGTAGCAAGGGCGCCACTGCTTCTGAACTTGCCAGTGAAATCTTAAGCCGTTTAACAGATCGCGCCAGCGAAGTTATTAAGAAGGATATTATCGATAAGGAGCTTAATAAACTCAAAGATAAAGCCCAGCAAAAAATAGACGCAGAAAAAGCCAGACTTGAAGAAAAACTTGATGCCAAAAAGCAGGAAGAAAAACAAAAAGTAGAGGACAAGTTAAAAAATATGTTCAGCAGGTAAGCCTTAATACCGCATGAGGAGCTATTAGGGAACAGACCACGATTAATTTAAAAACGTGGCCCGTTACCTATTATTTTATTCTATTATTCAGCCGTACGTTTTTTGTGTCGGCTGGAGTTTATTGTTAATTATTATGCGCATGGAGTAAGGCCAGGCGAGTAAATACTGGTCCGATTATTTCAAAAAATATAGTAGAGGCGATAACCACAGGTAACAATGTTTGGCGGTATTCAGGGAAATAGTTTGAAGCTACGAGCGCCATACCAATAGCAACACCCGCCTGGGGCAATAAGGCGACTCCCATCCAGCTTTTTGTCTGCTGATCTGCTCTGCTACATTGACAACCAATCCTGGCACCAAGGAGTTTCCCGACTATCCGGCAAAGAATATATACTGTCCCGACCAAACCCACCTCACCTACCGCCTTTAACTCAAGCGATGCACCAGCGAGGACAAAAAAGATCACCATGAACGGCCAGTCGACACCCTCAATAGCATGAAATGGATACTGATGATGTTTGGCAAAATTTGCGACTATCGCCCCGAGCACCATGGAAGTAATTAAAAAAGACACATCAAACCAGAGGGCCAATCCGCCACAGACAAATACAAGCCCCAACGCTTCAGACAAAATGGGTTGCCCGGGTTTAAGCCGTCCCGTTAAATAGGCCGCAGGAAACCCAATCAACAAACCCAAAATTATAGCCCCGCCAATATCTCTAATAGCCATCAGAATCGATGAGTCATCTATTCCATAACCATTAAAGGAGGAAACCACGGCGACACCAACTCCAAATAGCACCAACGCCCAGGCATCATCAAGTGCAACGACAGAAAGCAGTAAATTCTTGAATGGCCCTTTGTAATTGGATTCCGTAACAACATCCAGAACTGCCGCAGGGGCGGTGGCTGAGGCTATACAGCCTAGCAGAATCGCAATCTCTTTCGATACGCCGACCCACACAAGCCCAAGGCTGACAATAATTGTAGTTATTATTGCTGTACTTATAGAGATCCAAAGGACCCTCCCCATGGACTGCCGTAGAGAATCAATGGTAAGCCTTCCTCCTAACAGAAAGCCAACCATCAGTAATGCTATAACAGCAATAATATCAAACAGCTCGGAAAACACAGGCGGAATAATGTCCAGCATTTCCTTGCCTATGACCACACCTAAAATTAATAGAAGCGTTACTCGAGGTAGCAATGTCCGTTGACCGAGAGCGGACATCACCAGGCCCAATAGAAGAATTCCACCAAGTGATAAAAGAATCTGGGACGCTGATTGCATATATATTAGCTTAAAGAGCTTAAAGGGGTCGGTGACAAAACGTAATAGTTCTCATTTGTCACCGCCCCCTTTAATTTCATCGGAAACAATTTCAATAACCATACCGGAAATACTAAATTTTTTACCAATCATTTTATCCACAATCGAATATTTTAAGTCACTCAGTATCGTTAATGATTCTTAGTTGTCACCGACCCCTTTAATTTCAGTCAAGGGATACTTATAATAACGCTCATTGAGATACTGCAAAACCTCCTGCTTTTCTATATCAGTCCAACCCAGGTTAAGCCAGACTGCACGTTTATTGACCCAGTTGCCCACTTCTTTATAATTTGTTGCCTTACGTTTGCTGCGTATGAAAACCATACTTTCATGACAACTTGTACAATGATTTTCATAGAGCATTTGACCACGAGTGCTTTCTGATAAAATATTTACTTTTGAGTCAGGTATAGCTGTACCGGATTGCTCATACCCATTGTCGTGTGGAACCAGCCTCACATCTTCATCAGCAGCAGCATCAATAACAGCGATAGCTGGTTGATAGACTATAACGAAATATATAAAAATGGCTAATGCTAATCTCATGATGATAATTCGGCTGTTGCACTAATATTCATTAATAAACTTTATAGTTGAGTGTAGCCCATCCAGCAAGTCACTTTACTAATAATCGGAATAATCGGGGACCCAGATTAATTAAACCAGGTAAAAGGAGTCTATATTAGAAACAATTGCTCTCTGACCCCGTTTATTAAAAACAAAAATAAAGTGCTAAAAGGGGACGGAGGAGTTACTTACAAGATTGGTCAAAATTTAATCCCTCCGTCCCCTTTAATTGAAGATAAACGTGGTCTGACCTCTATTAACTAATATTCGACATTAATTGTGTCCCTATTAGCAAACCATGCGACCAGGTACAGCATAACTGCACAAAACATCACACCATTAAAACCTATCTCTATTGCCAACAATACAGCCAGTACCGCACTCAGCACGGATGCACAGCCGTTGATACCCCAGGCCCAGGGGATGAGATTTGGGCTAGTTTGTTGCAGTGTGGCCATACCAAGCGGGAATGGCATACCCATAACAAATGCGAGCGGTGCAGCAAGTACGAACGCTGAAAAAATTCGCACTGTTTCAGGCAGCGCCATAATCGTGCTGCTAACCAGCGGTAGCACTACGATATAAAGTACGGTGATCAATCCAATCAGGATAACTGAGCGGCGTAATAATACCGAGATGATGGGCATCGATGCATCCTTCATACGGCGCTGGACATAGAGACTGCCAAGGCCTGAAAAAATCAGGAAGGCGCATAATGCGACGGCAACCGCATACAGTGGCTGGCTGAGTATCAGGGTAAACTTCTGGATAAATGCAATCTCGATAAAAAGAAATGCTAGCCCGATCGCCAGGAAGTAAATAATTAAATTTCGGCGTCTGCCCGCGACTTTCTTTTTATCTGCTGGCATAAACGATAAAGGCAGCAATATCAGAACAATTGCGGCAACAAAAGCCTGTGCCAGGGTGATCAGTAATGTTGGATAACCTACACCGATCATGGATATGCCCGCTTGTCCGGGTAAAGACATGAACTCTTTCAGGCTTGACCATCTAAAATGATTATTGAAATAAGGCCTGTTGTCGGTGGCGGCCTGTATGTCATATTTATATTCCTCGATGAAGCCATTTTCCTCGCCTTTCAATATCGATTTCGCAGCGAGGTAAAAAACAGGTTCCTGCAAAAGCTGAAACCGGTTGACTTCATCTGGCATGATTCCAGGAATCCATGCCAGATCAAAGCTGCGCGATAAACTGAAGTCGCGTACCCTGTTTATCTCCTCATCCGTGAACGGGCTATTCTTTAGCAATAGTGTCGCGGTATTCCAGCTTCGAATCCATGTTATGTTGTTTTCAGGATGAGTAATCCCGTTCTGCTTCATTGCGGCAACTGCCGCTGCAAATAGCTTCAGGTTTCCACGTGCAGGTGTGCTGGTCCACTGAGTTAAACTTAATAATCCATCAGGGGCTAGCTGTTTCAGGTAAGACTGCAGGGCTTCAACGGTATAGTCGTAAGACGTAGAGAGTGCATATACACCTGCCGAGCCGCCAGATGATGCGCCAGACGGCCCCATGACCACAAGGTCATAGTTTTTTTCCGGCGCGGAAAATCCGCGTACGGAAATGTTATGGATTGTTACTTTCTGTTTCAGGTTATGCCAGCCGTAGTAATCCGCATACTGTTCAGTTATCAGCAAGCTGAGCTGCTTATCTGGCTCGACCGCATCTATTGATGGTATTTGATACAGATGAGCCTGCAGTATCTGTGCACCGGTGGCAGATGCAAGGATCAGGACATCCTGTGGCGAACGGTGTACATGATAAGGCAGCGCAGAACTCATGTAGTCATAATATTCGAGTGAACGGTGGTCCGTGACATGATCAATGGCTGTCATCTCATCACCGTCTCTGAATACGGCGAGCTGCTCTGGCGGCCCCGTGGGACTCTGCAAACTCAAACCCGGTGCATGGCGAAATGGAACCAGCGGACTTTGCACCACATCCGTCTGTGAAACGGGTGAGCTGTGCGACGAACGCAAAGATGTATCTTTTATCAAAAGTGTTTGTGCCAGTCCCTTATATTCTGATAATCGCAGATCAAGCCATTTCTGTGGCATCAAAAAAACTGCAAACATGCACAATACCAGCAACGAGACTGTTAGCCGTTTTTGCCTTTTACCGAGATTAGACAGCGCAAACAAGCCTGCTGTTAAACCGCCGATAGCTAAAAGGGTCAGCAGGGTTTCAGCTGAAAAAATCTGCAGCAGTACCATGACCAACACCGCGCCAACACCGGCACCGATAAGATCAATGCCATATACCTGCGGGATTAGCTGATGAAAGCGCATCATGGTGAGTACTATTCCATTGGCCACAAAGAAAAATGGGAGCATCAGTAATAAATAACTTAATAACAGTCTTTGCCACTGTGAACTGTCCCACAGTATTTCCAATGTATTAAAAGGTAAATGCTGCACAATAACAAAACAGACGATGGATGAAAGTCCAAATAACAGGATATTGGCGATAAATACACGGTCATAGTTATCCAGCAGCCAGTGCCGAAATACAGTAATCAAACTGCCACTGGCGCCATAACCCAGTAAAGCAATACTGATTACCATAAAGGCAAAATGGTGCCAATGAACAATCGAAAACAGTCTTATCAGTAAGACTTCATAGGCAAGTGCTGCAGCAGATAGAATAAAAATAGACAGCAACGGCGGTGTTGGTGCCTGGTTATCAGTCATTAACTAATGCCCACCAGTAAACGGTACAAAAATGACCGGCAGCAGCTTCCTGGTTGTAACTTTACCCTGTTTATCTTTTTCGACCAGCGTCAGGTACTGTGTCTGAAATCGTGTGCCCACGGGAATCAACATGCGCCCGCCTTTTTTAAGTTGCTGTACCAGCGGTGGCGGAATATGGCTGATGGCTGCGGTTACGATAATGCTGTCATAGGGGGCATGTTGTGGCCAGCCGTCATAACCATCGGCAATACGCGTTTTAATATTTCCATAACCAAGCTGTGTTAACAGCTGTGCTGTCGACTTGCCCAGCTGTTCAATTATCTCGATACTATAAACCTGCGCGACCAGTTGTGACAGCACAGCAGCCTGGTAACCTGAACCAGTACCAATTTCAAGAACACGCTGACCTGGCTGAGGCCGCAATAAATCAGTCATCAGGGCGACGATATAGGGCTGTGAGATGGTCTGGCCAAAGCCGATGGGCAATGGCCGGTTTTCATAGGCTTCACCACGCAGGTCTGCTGGCACAAACTCATGCCGGGGAACCGTACGCATAGCCTGCATAACCATCGTATCAAATGATTTTTTGTTGATGTGCTTTGCGACTATCTCGACATCATCTTCTATGTCGGCAGCCATCTGCTGACGCTGCTGCCTGTATTCATCAGCAACAACCGCCCCGTTGGATAACAAAAACAGATGTACAAAAACCCCGGTGATGAAAAGTTTTACTGCCATGTAATTAGAGTGGTGCTACTTACAGTAAAATTCAAGGATATGATCTCCTTTGGATGTACGATGCAATTAAAGAAGGCGAAGGGATTATTTTTTAGTCCTTTGCCCGCTTTAATTCTTTTTTAATCGTGGTCTGTCCCCTATTATTATCTTGATTAACTTTTAAAGTATCCAGACGCTTATTAATTTTCTCGGTTAACTCCAGATATTGTTCTTTAGGCATATAATGCGCTATTTCCTTGAACGCATAATCTGCTATATCCGCATGCATTTTTGCATTACGGCCATCACCCTTGAGCGCACACTGTACTGATGCATTCATATGAACCCAAATACTGTCCTTGAGTTTTTCTTCCATGCCGTGATGTAATTCAGGTCCTTTTGCTCTTGCCTTAAAATATTTTGAAAGCTCATCGACCTGTTTCTTATTAAGTGCATATGGATTGGGGCCATCATCTTTTACATCCTGTTTAAATGGAAAGAGATCATGATGACTTTGTGTTACATGCTTAACAGTCACCCCAGCTTCAGTGCCAGGATGGTCAGTATCATTTGGCCCCTTAGTAATATTTTTTTCTTTCTCGACAACAACGACATTATCAACATACTCTAATATCGAAGTTTTAATATCATTAGCATGTGACTTTTTACTATGACTGGTATATCTATGATATCTATCCATTAGTTTATGCAACCGAGATACAGCAATCCGGTAATACAGTTTCTGTAACTTATGAAGAATCATACGTAAGAAATCAGATATTTTCATAATGGGTAACCTGTACGTCGTCAAAACCTTTTGGACAGATTGCT
>DAOWFN010000101.1 GCA_030637945.1 Gammaproteobacteria bacterium | reverse complement strand
CACCACATTATTGACGAATTCTCTATCATGGCTTACTACCAGTACCGTGCCCTTGTACTCCATGACCAACTCTTCAAGCAGCTCCAACGTTTCTATATCAAGATCATTGGTCGGCTCATCGAGCACCAGTATATTCGATGGCTTGGAAAATAATTTAGCCAGTAATAATCGATTACGCTCACCGCCCGACAACATGCTTACCGGTGAACGTGCACGTTCTGGTGCAAACAAAAAGTCCTGCAGGTAGCCAATGACATGTTTTCTATTACCATTTATTTCTACGAATTCTCTACCCTGCGACAGGTTATCGATAACACTGGCATCATCATCCAGCTGCGCACGGAACTGATCAAAATATGCCACTTCCTGCTTGGTACCATTGACGATGGTGCCTGTGGTTGGTTTTAGATCACCTAGCAATAATCGCAACAAAGTTGTTTTACCCACACCGTTTGGCCCGATGATACCGATTTTGTCGCCACGTAATATCGTTGTCGTCAGCCCCTTTATTAATGGCTTGCCATCATAATCAAAACTGACATTCTCAGCCTCTGCTACCAGTTTTCCTGAACGTTCGGCAGATGCTGCTTTCATTGAAACATTGCCAATCTTATTACGGCGCTGGCTACGTTCGACACGCATTTTCTCGAGTGCGCGCACCCTGCCCTCATTACGCGTACGGCGGGCTTTTATGCCCTGCCTGATCCACACTTCTTCCTGCGCCAGTTTTTTATCAAAGTGCGCGCTCTCTACTTCTTCAGCATGCAAAGCTTCTGCTTTACGACGCAAATAGGTATCATAATTTCCTGGATAACTGGTGAGACGACCACGATCGAGCTCGATGATTCGAGTCGATAACTTACGCATGAAGGAGCGATCATGCGTGATGAACATCAATGCCCCTTTATAATTCAGTAACTGTTCTTCCAGCCACTGGATAGCCGTCAGATCAAGATGGTTAGTGGGCTCATCAAGCAACAGGATATCTGGTTTGATAACTAATGCTTTAGCCAATAATACGCGACGCTTCATGCCACCCGAAAGCGCTGTATAGTCAGCATCACCATCCAGCTGCATGCGGCTTAAGACCTCTTCAACCTGCTGATTAAGTTGCCAGGCATTATGTATATCCACCTGATCTTGCGCGCGCTCTAATTCTGCGATCGTCTGGTCATTATTATTTTCAGTAAAGTTATGCAGGGCATGGTGGTAATCCTGTAAATATTTTGCATTTTCACCCAGTCCCATGGCCACAACATCAAAGATGCTGCCTTGCAGCTCACCTCGCGGCTCCTGATCAAGTACTGCAATTTTCAAACTTTGTTTGAATTCCAGATCACCGCTTTCAGCTTTAACTTCACCGGAAATCACTTTTAGTAAAGTCGATTTTCCGGTACCGTTACGGCCCAGCAAACAGAGGCGCTCACCCGCATCAACAGAAAGGCTAATACTCTCCAAAATTACAGGGCCACCAAAACCAACATGAATATTTCTAAGACGGACTAATGACATGGCGCGGATTTTACATTAATGGGAAGTTTATAGAGGGAAATAATAAAAAGATTACCGTAAGCAGATGCGCACGCAAATTTTCTGGTATGTCAAAATCGACCAACAGTGGACTTTCATAAAAACAACGTCAAAAACATTTTTTCCACAGATGAACGCAGATAAACACGGATAATAAAATATATTGTTTTATGCACATGTAGGCCGGCATAAGACTTTGTCGTTGCCGGCGCTTTGGCGGGCATTGCCTGCTACGCTATCGCTTAAGCAGGCCTACAAAGATGCGATTATAAAAAATTTAAAAGATTTTATCTGCGTTCATCTGTGGAAAAAATGTTTTTAAGCTTATGACTGTCCGCTTTGGCTTGTGACTTCAACTGATCGACGCAACACTTTACATTCAAACGATTTTCACGAACATCTGTTATCGCTAATTGCACCAGATGTCAGGTAATATCGATGACCTGCTTTTTTAAATAAAAAAAACCGGCGCAGATGCGCCGGTATCAAAAGATGAGAGTCTTACTCAATAGAGAGTGACGAAACATGGGCCCTACGCACTAATCGCCACAACCATGCATTCATTAAGATTAACCACTAAATCTAATGAATGCATTTATAACAGTTGCATCAACCATGCCAATCAAAGAGCGAATCGCAGCAATAAGAATAAATAAAGAATAAAATAAATATAACTTATTGATTAATAATAATTTATTTTCTTACTGTAATAATTTTTCATTTCTAATGACGGCACTAAGATAAAAAGCTAAAACAATCAGGATGTAACAAATCTCGACATAAATCGAGCACTAAAAACATAGATTACCCAACAAATACAATAAGTTACACGTATAACAATACTGCCTTATCTCATAGGCTATTTTTTTACACTTTAAGTATCGTAATCCAATACTGGCGCCAGCCAACGCTCAGTAACATTCAGATCATCACCTTTTCTTTTTGCGTAGTCTTCCACCTGATCTTTCTGAATTTTTCCTGTGCCAAAATATTTTGCATCGGGGTGCGAGAAATAAAACCCTGAAACCGCGGCTGTTGGCAGCATGGCATAACTTTCGGTGATAGTAATACCGGCATTTTTATCCGGTTCTAGCAGAGACCAGAGCGTGGCTTTTTCGGTATGGTCAGGACAGGCCGGATAACCCGGTGCCGGACGAATGCCCTGATAAGCTTCTGCGATCAGCTCATCATTGCTCTTGTTCTCATCAGCGGCATAAGCCCAGAACTCTTTACGCACACGTGCGTGCATGCACTCGGCAAATGCTTCTGCCAACCGGTCAGCCAGTGCTTTCAATAAAATACTGCTGTAATCATCATGATCCGCTTCAAATCGCTGAACATGTTCTTCGATGCCTACACCTGCGGTAACGGCAAACGCACCGACATAATCTTGCTTGGCCCCGCCCTTGCCAGTTAAGTCTTTTGGCGCCACAAAATCCGAGATACAGCTATTTGGCCGCTCAGATGGTTTCGCCAGTTGCTGGCGCAGGTGGTGTAATACGGCTTTGACTTCTGTACGTTCATCATCAGTGTAAAGCTCGATATCATCACCGATACTGTTCGCCGGAAAGAAACCAATTACGGCCCGGGCCTGCAGCCATTTTTCATCGATAATCTGTTTCAACATTTGCTGTGCATCTGCAAACAGGCGTGTTGCTTCTTCACCGATAACTTTGTCGTTCAATATCTTCGGGTACTTGCCTGCCAGTTCCCAGGCATGGAAAAACGGCGTCCAGTCTATATAGTGTGTTAACTCTTCCAGTGAATAATCTTCAAAGACCTTAATCCCTAAAAATGTAGGTTTGGGTGGTGTGTAGTTTTCCCAGTCACCTTTGTATGCATTGTCCCGTGCCCGCTGCAGGGTAAAGGTTTTTCTGCTTGCTGTACGTTTGCTGCGCTCATCACGCATGGTTTGATATTCATCTTTTAAATTTTGCACATAAACTTTTTTGCGTTCGTCACTTAACAGCTCACCCGCAACACCAACGGCACGCGATGCATCGTGCACGTATACCACGGCGTTAGAATATTTGGGATCTATTTTTACTGCAGTATGGATACGTGAGGTAGTAGCACCGCCGATCATCAACGGAATATTCATTTCCAGGCGCTGCATTTCCGATGCCATGTGCACCATCTCATCCAGTGACGGGGTGATCAAACCAGACAGGCCGATGATATCAACATGGTGTTTTTTTGCTTCGGCCAGGATAGTTTCTGCCGGCACCATGACACCGATATCAATCACCTCGTAGTTATTGCACTGCAGTACCACACCGACGATATTTTTACCGATGTCGTGCACATCACCTTTTACAGTAGCCATCAGGATTTTGCCGTTTGTTTGCAACTCCCCTTCTTTTTCAGCTTCCAGGTACGGCATTAAATATGCCACTGCTTTTTTCATCACACGCGCCGACTTCACCACCTGAGGTAAAAACATTTTACCCGCGCCAAATAGATCACCGACGGTATTCATGCCGTTCATCAGCGGGCCTTCGATGACATGCAATGGACGCTCTGCCCGCTGCCTGGCTTCTTCTGTGTCTTCGTCAATAAAATCGGTAATACCTTTTACCAGTGCATGCGATAGTCGCTCACCAACGGGAGATTCTCGCCACGCTAAATCTTTCTTACTTTCAGTTTTTGCGCCATCGCCAACATAATTTGGCGCGATCTCAAGCAGGTTATCTGTGCCTGCATCGTTTTTATTCTGAATAACATCTTCGACCGCTTCACGCAGTTCTTCGGGCAGATCATCGTAGACGGCAAGCTGGCCGGCATTAACGATACCCATATCCATGCCAGCGTTAATCGCGTGATACAAAAACACCGAATGGATCGCTTCACGTACCGGATTATTTCCACGGAAAGAGAATGAAACGTTAGATACACCGCCAGAAACCATGGCATATGGCAGTGTTTCTTTTATCTTGCGCGTCGCTTCGATAAAATCGACGGCATAATTATTGTGCTCTTCGATACCCGTTGCTACCGCAAAAATGTTCGGGTCAAAAATAATATCTTCCGGCGGAAAACCAACGACCTCGGTTAATACTTTGTAAGAACGTGTACAGATCTCCACCTTGCGCTCGTAAGTATCTGCCTGCCCGTCTTCATCAAACGCCATCACGATTACCGCAGCACCATAGCGGCGAACCAGTCTGGCGTATTTGATAAAGTTCTCTTCGCCTTCCTTCAGTGAGATGGAATTAACGATAGACTTACCCTGTACGCACTGCAGACCTGCTTCGATGATGTCCCATTTAGAAGAATCGATCATCACCGGTACACGAGATATGTCCGGCTCAGTGGCGATCAGATTTAAAAACTTAACCATCGCCTCTTTCGATTCCAGCATGCCTTCATCCATGTTGATATCAATAATCTGTGCACCATTTTCAACCTGTTCTGCAGCAACGCTTAAGGCTTCTTCATACTTTTCTTCTTTGATCAGACGCTTGAACATCGCCGAACCGGTCACATTGTTACGCTCACCAACGTTGACAAACAGTGAGTCCTTTCCAATGTTGAACGGCTCCAGTCCCGAGAGTCGGCATTCGACCGGTATCTCTGGTAGCACTCTCGGCTTTATGTCAGCGACGATATCTGCAAAGGCGCGAATATGATCCGGCGTGGTTCCACAACAACCACCGACTATATTTAAAAAGCCACTATTCGCCCATTCCTCAATGGCTTTCGCCATATCGTTTGCACCCAGATCATAACCGCCCATCTCATTCGGCAGTCCCGCATTGGGATGCGCTGAAACATAAACCTCAGTGATTCGTGACATTTCCTCCACATACTGACGTAGATCATCAGGACCTAAAGCACAGTTCAAACCGATAGAAATAGGATCAGCATGACGTAATGAGTTATAGAATGCTTCCGTTAACTGCCCGGTCAACGTACGGCCAGACTGATCAGTAATTGTGCCGGAAATCATGATCGGCAATTCGATATCGTCTTCAGCAAACACCTGTTTTACGGCAAATATTGCTGCTTTGGCATTCAAGGTATCAAAAATCGTTTCGATCAAAATAATATCCGCCCCGCCCTCGATCAACGCGCGGGTAGATTCAGCATAAGCTTCTGCTAACTCGTTAAAGGTTATATTACGAAAACTTGGATCGTTGACATCAGGTGAGATAGAACAGGTACGATTGGTCGGACCCAGTACACCCGCCACGTAACGCGGTTTATCATCAGTACTTAAAGCATCAGCCGCCTGCCTGGCCAAGGTGGTGGCAGCAACATTAATCTCATAACTGATATCCTCCATATCGTAATCCGCCATGGCGACACGCGTGGAGTTGAAGGTATTGGTTTCAAGGATATCGGCACCGGCATTCAGATAATCTTCATGAATGCCGCGAATAATATCCGGCTGAGTGATGGCCAATAAATCGTTATTGCCTTTTAAATCAGAATGCCAATCGGCAAAACGCTCGCCACGATAAGCTACCTCATCCAGTTTATGCCGCTGGATCATGGTACCCATAGCACCATCAAGCAATAATATCCGGTGCTTTAAGGCCTCGTGAAGGTGGGCAATACGTTGTTTTCTGCTAATCGACATGACTTACAAATACAAGGGGTTAAGTGATAAAAATAGCGAGTGATTGTAACATCTATTGGCCTTTTCCGGTTGTATCTAGCGAATGACACGATAAACTGGTGATTATGAATTCTCGCCAGCTACAACTATATATAACTGCAGAATCACCCTGCAGTTATTTCGCTGACAGAATAAGCCGCTCCCTGGTTCCTGATCCAAAAATACCGTTAAATATGCCGATCTATAACCAGTTAATTCAACATGGTTTTCGCCGTAGCGGTGGACACAGCTACCGTCCACATTGCAAGAATTGCCAGGTGTGTATCGCTTGCCGTATTCCGGCAAACGAGTTTGTTACCAGCCGCTCCCAACAACGCTGCCTAAAGAAGAACAGTGATCTGGAATTTCTGGCAGTAGATGCTGTTTTCAGCAAAGAGTATTTTGACCTATATTGCCACTACCTCAATTCACGACATAGCAACGGCTCAATGGCGCACCCTGCCGAAGAAGATTTCAAACAATTTTTATACAGCGACTGGAGCGATACACAATTTATCGAGCTGCGTTTAAAAGGACGATTAGTTGCCGTTGCGGTTACCGATATCCTCAGTGACGGTTTATCTGCCGTTTACAGTTTTTTCAATCCGGAAATGGAAAAACGCAGCCTCGGAACCTATTGCATACTCAAGCAAGTTGAACATGCTAAAACACAGGGGCTGGATTATGTCTATCTGGGTTACTGGATAGAAAACCATGAAAAAATGCACTACAAAAATAATTTTAAACCTCTACAGCTGTATATCGGTGAGCAGTGGCAAACTAAGACTCTCCAGCAGTAACGTCAACCGAAACCATGTAGGTGCGAATTCATTCGCACAATGCCCTTGCATGTCGCACCGCGTGCGAATGAATTCGCACCTACCTCACAAACAAACGCCCTCATTTTTAACTCATTTTTTCATTTATCCATTGTGATAGTATGAAAACATGACTATACAAGAAAGCATTACAAAGAAACTAAATGACGCCTTTTCACCCGAGCATCTTGAGGTGGTGAACGAAAGCTTTATGCACAACGTGCCGGAAGGTTCAGAATCACACTTCAAAGTCGTAATCGTTTGCGACGACTTCAAAGGAAAAATGTTGATCGCACGCCATCGCCTGGTCAATAAAGTGCTGGAAGATGAATTAAAAAAAGAACGTTCTGACGGTGGCATTCACGCACTATCGTTACACACTATGACCATGGGAGAGTGGTTTGAAAAAGGCAAAGCTCCAGACTCGCCCGAATGTCTCGGCGGCGGAAAAGCTTAAAGAAACACCATTAATAATAAACTAGCAGGTCCTACTTATGATCGACATTCCACCAATAATATTAAATTTCATCTACGTCATATGTGGCGGTATTTTGACGTTGTTATTTATGAAGGCCAGTTGCTCCATGTTTAACCGCATGGTCAGTTTTAATATCAGCGACGAACTCGGCAAAGGCAATGTTGCCGTAGGATTAATGGTTATGGGCATATTCATTGGCCTGGGTATTTCACTGGGATTAGTGATCGGTCTCGGTCTTAGCTAATTCAGTTCTATACAAAACACATGCGCCTCAAGCATTTATCCCTGTCTGTCATGCTCATCGCTTTGATGAGCGTGCAACATGTTGATGCCAGTTTTCTTGACCATCCTGTCCACTCAGGAAAATGGACAGATGAATACGACCGTTACTTCAAAAAATACAGTAAACGCTACTTTGGACCTTTATTTAACTGGCACTGGTTTAAAGCGCAGGCCATTGCTGAATCAGCCTTAAATACTGACGCCAAAAGCCATGTCGGCGCGCGCGGTTTGATGCAGATAATGCCCGGCACATTCAGCGATATCACCAAACAAAACCCGCATTTCAGTCAACTGGATACACCGAAATGGAATATTGCTGCCGGTATATATTACGACCGCACACTGTATAGAAAATTTAAAAAAACACCGGCGCAAGATAAATTGTACATGACTTTTGCAAGTTATAACGCTGGCTATGGCCGAATTCTAAATGCATCGAAACGCACCGAAAGCAAAGAAAAAAACTGGGAAGAAATTAAACCCTTTCTACCTGAAGAAACACGCGGTTATGTCAAACGTATTCGCAAGTTAATGGGTGAAAATTAAAGCACCCTAAAAATAATAATAATTTATCACCGACAATACTTTTTATTATAAAGTAGTATGGCATATCGCTTAGTTGATGACAGGTGTCTATTACTGCTTTGACTCTAACAGAGGGTTGTATACCCAAACCGTCTGTTCAACATCAGCATCACCCAACACGACAACCTGGCTCCACTTTCCTTGCTTATAGAGCTCTAGTACAGCTTGTCCTTTTACTAAAGTTGCAATGATTTTCTTGTTTACAGATGGCCCCGTTCTAGCATTCAATTTTTTTGCTTCAACTAAACGTCTTTCGCCAAACAGTAATCCATATTGATTAATTATAGAACTCAAACGACTATTTACAGCTTTGTCATTTCTCATCATCATTGATTTCAATATAGCAATCGCATCTTCCTGGCCATTTTTTGCAGCCAGTAAATAATAATCTACCGCCAGATTCAGATCTTTATCGACTTCGCCTTCACCGAGACTGTACAACATTCCGATCGAAAAACTGGCATCGATATGGCCCTGTTTTGAAGCCAGCAGCCACCATTCCAATGCAAGGCTGTCGTTAATCCTTAAGCCATAACCATTTAAATACATCCAGCCAATATTATATTGCGCATCTGCATCACCACGCTCAGCCAAAGGACGCATTATGCAATAGGCTTCAGCAAAATCGCCCGTACGCATGGCATCGACGGCATCATCCAAACCTTCGGCCGCTACATTACAAAAGGCCGTAGTTAAAAATAATGCTGCAATAAAATACTTATTAATCATTAAATAATTTTAACGCCTGAACTTGTAAGGCCATAATCGCATTGCCAGCAATACTAGCAAAAAACTATGCCAAAAGAAGTCAAATATATCTATACCTCGGGTCAACTCTCCATTAAATAACATGCGAGATTTTTCAAGCAGATGCGGCTCAGGCGAGAATGGTGCCAGCGCCATAAATACTGCCGCTACGGCGAGCGGTAACAGTGGGATCCTGTCGATAATTTTAAACACCTTATCCCCCTTTGAAATAGTTTTCTAAATAGTCATCAAAACTTATATCATCTTCAGCTTCGATCTTTTTTTGTTTTTCTAAAGAATCATTCGCCAGACTTTCAAAAAACCGGACCTTACCTTCAGGTAAAGAATGATTTTTATAGTAATGATAATGATGCTTCGACAAACGCTGCGCATGGTGGAAGAAACCTTCGTCGTTTTCTCTCATTTCAGCCAACATCCTCGCTGATGGCGTCAACTCAGGATCGAAGACACTGGCAATTTGCGACTTCACACTGGAAAAATAATTTTCACAATAATTTGCCCTATCTAACAAGCTGGCCACTGCTTTCATCTTGTCACATAACTCACTTGCCCAATCCTGCAGGCTTATCTTCTCTTCTCCCCGCCGCAGATCCAGACCCGGCTTCCTTCCCTGATGCGCCACTATCAACAAGTTCTCGTCAATCGCATCGACTTCACTTTTACTTAGCTCAGGACTGCTCTGTAACAAACAGAACAGCATGAATACCTCAAGGAAATACAATTGTTCCGAGTTAATGCCATGCGGGTCAAATGCATTGACATCGAGTGAACGCAACTCAACGTATGCGACACCTCTTTTCTTCAGTGCTGCAGAAGGCTTTTCATCACCCTGCACGATCTGTTTTGGTCTTACCGAGCTGTAATATTCATTCTCGATCTGCAGGATATTGGCGTTCAGCTGTTGATATTCATCATTAACTTTTACACCGATTTCCTGGTAAGCTGAATTGGGTGTGCTGATGGCGCACTGCATACTCTCAACATAAGCATCAAGCGAATCGTAACAGGCTTTAATACCCGCCAGATCTTCTTTATTATTCTGATAACCGATATCGCCTAATCGCAGCGAAGTCGCATAAGGTTCATAATAAGTATTGCTGTTAAATTCCTGCAATATCGTTCGCTGACCATTTAAGAAAGATTTACACACTGCCGGTGATGCGCCGAATAGATACGGCACCAGCCATCCGTAACGCAATAGATTACGCACTACTCCCATGTATTGATCAGAGATGAAATCCTGTAAGTTTTCATTATTATTTAGCAGCTGTTGATACTGCTGCCAGAACGCATCAGAAAATGAATAGTTAAAATGTACGCCAGCAATAACCTGCATCGAACGGCCATAACGCAGACCTAAACCACGACGATAAGCTGTTTTCATCTGCGCGGCATTGGATGAACCATAGCGCGCCAGCGGGATACTCGTTTCACCCGAAACCACACAGGGCATACTGGTCGCCCAAAGAATTTCATTATCTAGATTTCGATACACAAAATTCTGTATATCATCAAGTGACTGAATAACTTCGGTAACCGAATCACAAGGTGGCGTAACTAATTCTGCCAACGCTTCGGAAAAATCCGTTGTTATCTGCGAGTGAGTCAGTGGTGACCCCAGGGCAACGGGATGCGGTGTTTGTGAAATTCCACCTTCAGGTGATACCCGCAAACTTTCTTTTTCCAGGCCGATTTTAGAACTCGCTAAAGCCTGCTCTATGTCTGGCGCGTCTAATAGTTTTAAGCGCTGCTTCAGTTTCTGATACAAGGGATATCCGCTAATAAAATCGATGGTTTTTATAACGATGAATTATACTACGTTGAACTGAAATTTTCAGACAATTGTCTAATTATTTCCCGTTAGCTTTCAACTATTCTATAACGGGGTTTCTCATTCTGCGCTTCATTTTTATCAACTGCCGTAACAATTCGATATTCGAATCGACAACCCATGGCTTTAGCCGCCTTTTCCATCATTTTTAAAGTGACGGCACCTCTCATTTCGTCTTTTTCAAGTACAGATACCCTGGCGGCGCTCACCTGCAGTCGTTCTGCCAGCTGAAAACCTTTTAAACCCTGTTTTATCCGCATACTGCGAATCCAGTTTGCATTATTCATAATTCACTTTTTATTAATATATACATTAATTATTAATATATATATTAATAAAATAACAAAAGCAAGAAAAAGCTCGGATTTTTATCCGAGCTATTAATGTTATTAATGCCTGTCATCCTTCACTATCGTTCAAGATGACATTACTATTTGGTTTTATGTAGGTGCGAATTCATTCGCACGCGGAAGTGGAATATGAAATACCTGCGTGCGAATGAATTCGCACCTACACTACATGGCAAAACCTTAATCAAGTACGTGAGAAACCAGGCCATCAGCCAGTTTAGGCTCAAACCAGGTGGATTTCGGCGGCATTACCTCACCCGCATCGGCGACCGCCATCAACGCTTCCATACTGGTCGGATACAATGAAAAAGCAATAACCATCTCACCACTATTAACACGCTTCTCCAGCCCTGCTAGACCACGGATACCACCAACAAAATCGATACGATTATCCGTACGCGGATCAGAGATACCCAGAACCGGTTCGATAAGATTATTTGCCAGCAGACTAACGTCAAGTGACGCCACAGGGTCATTTGGCACCAGTTCATCATTAATGTTCAGGCGATACCACTGGCCATCGACATACATACCAAACTCTGTGGCTTTGGCTGGTTTAACCGCAGCGGACTCTTCCGTCACAGTAAACGCCGTTTTCACTTTATCCAACAGCTCGTCTTTGCTCAGGCCATTTAGATCAGTGATCACACGGTTGTAATCCAGGATATTCATCTGGTTATGCGGATAGATGACTGACAGGAAATAATCACAGTTCTGATTACCGTCACCGCTCATTTCGTGGCTCTTGGCAACGCGTGAAGCAGAAGCTGAACGATGATGGCCATCGGCGATATAGATCGCATTCATCGCTTCGAAACCAGCACTGATCTTTTCGATGGTGGCATCATCATCGATTACCCAGAAAGTATGCTGCACACCATCATCAGCGGTCACATCGACCAACGGCGTTTGTTTAGTGGTTTCTTCTAAAATCGCATCCATATCAGCCTGTGATTTATAGGCTAGCAAAACCGGGCCGGTCTGCGCATTTAAAGCCTCGATCTGGCGCACACGGTCGTCTTCTTTTGCCGGGCGGGTATATTCGTGTTTACGAACACGGTTGATATCGTAGTCAGCCACCGATGCCACCGCTACCAGGCCTACCTGTGAATGGCCATCCATGATCAAACGGTAGACGTAATAACAGGGTTTGTCTTCACGGATCAAAATACCTTCCTGCAGCATCTTCTGCATATTTTCAGCAGATTTAGCATATACAGATGGATCATAGGGGTCTGTGCCTTCCGGCAGATCAATCTCCGCTTTAGATATATGCAGGAAGCTCCACGGACGACCATCTGCACGTTCACGCGCTTCGGCAGAATTTAAAACATCATAAGGTGGTGCAACAACTTCTTCAGCACGTTCTGGAACAGGACGTAAACCGGCAAAAGGTTTAATTAGGGGCATAACTCTCTCATGTAATTTTAACAACGATTTTGGTGCGGAAATTATACAGCATCTTTGAATCGTTATTGCAAACATGACCGGATATCACACTTACTAGAGTGATCATTTTGGACAGGAAAGGGCTGACAAAAACATTTTCCGCAAAGGCGCAGAGAAAAGCAAATAGTAGCGGCGTGTTTCTAAAGTAGGTGCGAATTCATTCGCACGACGAGCGCATACTCTGGCACCGTTGTGCGAATGAATTCGCACCTACATCAGCCAAGTTGCGGTATAACGGCTCGTCTAAATGGTTTAATTGCCAGAAAAATCAGCAGAAATGCACTTAGCCAGGAAACGGTATCGGGCAGCATGATATGTGCCTCACCCAGATTCGTCTCAATCTGCCAATGTTGTGTTGTCAGCAGCCATTCCAGCAACAGCCCCATCATCAAACTAAAAGCCGACAAACCTGATATGTACACGGCTGTCACCTTTAAACCTAATTCCTGTTTCAACAAAGCAAAACTGGTTATATTGGTTGCCGGACCAACTAGAAGAAACACCAGTACCGCACCGGGTGATACACCCGCTAACAATAAACCAGCGGCAACCGGCGTCGAAGCCACAGCACAGATATACATCGGCACGCCAACCACCAGCATAACCAACATGGCGGTTAACCCCTGCCCCCACTGCGCTAACCAGTCGGGAGGAATAAAAGTCAGCATGATTCCCGCAAATACGATACCTATAGCCATCCACTTCGAAATATCATCCAACAGCTCTGCACCGGCATACGATAATACCTGCAAGAGTTTATTCGGCTTGACCACTTCTTTTGAAGCACAACATGATGTTTCTTCTTGCTGCCCTGGTTCTGGTTCTGATTCTGTTTCAGCCGAGCAGCAACTTTTCACCACGATATCTTCCGAGGCATTCCTGCCTAACACAGGATCATCTGCTACCAGCGTCGTCAGTAATCCTGTACCAACAGCATTGACCAGAGCAGCCATTGGTCGAAAAATTGCCATCACCGGGCCCATCAATGCGTAAGTAACTGTAACCGAGTCAACACTGGTCTCAGGTGTTGAAATTAAAAATGAAACTGTTGCTTCTTTAGATGCGCCAGAGCGACGTAAACTGATGGCCGCTGGCAGCACACCGCAGGAACATAAAGGCAGCGGCGCACCGAAGAGTGCTGCTCGTAATATAGAACCGATGCCACGCCCTCCTACCCAACGTTGCATCGTATCCGCAGCAATAAAAGATTTAATAACACCCGCACCCAACAGGCCGATCAACAACCAGAAAGCCGTATCCAAAAAGACCATCCAGATATTATTAAACAATTCCGCAATCATGCCATGCTACCCTTTAATAAAAATTGATGAGACTATATAGTATCGTAAGCACAGAGAAATTGATTTGAATTTCTGAACTAAAATGGTCAGGTAAAACAGAGTTAACAATGTTGAACATAATTCCCCTATTAGTCGTCATCGCCAACATGCAGGTAGTTCAACCTGTCATTATTAAAACGCCCGATCTGGAACTTGAATTTACCGCACGCACACCCAATCAGATGGGCTCATTTTATGAAGCTCGCGGTTTCCCGAAGTCTATGCTGAACATATTAAAAAAACACTGCTACATTACGACCGGCATAACCAACCTGAGTGATCGGAAAATCTGGCTGGACTTATCACAGTGGGAATTCTCATCCGCAGGAAAGATATTAAAACGTGAACACCGCGACTACTGGAAAAAACGCTGGCAAGACATGGGCATCCCACTCAACAAACAATCAACATTTCGCTGGACACTAATTCCTGAAACACTTGATTACCTGCCAGGGGAACATGAAGGTGGGAACCTCGTTTTACCCTTTACCAACAAACCCATAACGTTAAGAGCCACTTTTTCTACCGGCGAAAACAAACAGGGTAAAAAAATTATCATCACTACAGATAAGCTTTTTTGTGCGGAGGACGCGCAATGAAATCATTTCTTGATCTTATTCAAAAGAACCTTCTGGTCGGAATTATTTTATTGACCATATCGATTAACACTGGCGCTGCGGACATAGAGCCACCATTTGGGATACGCAATTATGATATTGGTGCCGCACACGATTTCACCTTGCATGATATCGATGGCGAAAAATTTCAATTAATCAAAACAAGGGGCCATTGGGTATTTCTACACTTCTGGGCAAGCTGGTGCGGCCCTTGCAAAGAAGAGATGCCTGCCGTACAAAAAATGGCTGACATACTGCATGATGATGAATTCCAAATCGTGATGATAAATACAGCTGAAGATGAAGACACCATCTTTGAATTTTTAGGCACCATTAACGTCGAGTTAAATAGTTTGATGGACACCGATGGGCAGGTAACAGAAGTTTGGAAGCCTCGTGGACTGCCGACGACATTTCTGATCAATCCTCAGGGTGAAATCAAGTATCAGGCTATCGGTGGGCGCGAGTGGGACAAACCTGAATATATAGATTTTATCAAACGACTGATTAAGTCGGCTAATTAATATTTATGTAGGTGCGAATTCATTCGCACGACCAGATATCATATGCTTGTCGCGTCGTGCGAATGAATTCTCACCTACAGAAAAACTTTAAAACAACATCTCTAAAAATCGTTTCTTCGCATTCTCATCTAAATTATTATTCGTCTCAAAAAAAACATGTGCATCGGAATCCCCATCATCGATCAAACGTTTGTTAACCTCTATACCCCACATCGGGTTCATACTATTAGGTAAAAGAGAATAACGCACATCGTTGATCATTCTTTTATCATCTACACCTACCACAAGGAAACCATCTGAAAACCAGCGAAAGCGTTCGATATCTTTTGCTTGCTGGCTATCGACGGGTAACCATGGGAAGTCACGTTTAACATCCAGCTTCCGGATCGAGGAGCCTTCTATATATTTGACATCCCATAACAATTTAACCGCATCTATATAATAACGACCGTCATACTCATAGATCAGTTTCCATACATGCCTGTTACCAAAGCTTGGTTTTAAATGCGTTCTTTCAATCTGGTGCCCACGCTGTTGCGCCAGTTCATATATCGCTTTCTCCGCACGCTGGTTTTGCAACACCCCTAAACTTAGAAAGATCACTGCGTAAGCAAAACCAAAACGCGCATAAACAACATTTTTTCTAACAGCTGCAAACAAAATAAAAATAATTAATGGAAGCGTAAATAACGGATCAATTATTGATACCGTATTCCATGCGAACCTCTCAGTAGAAAATGGCCAGAACAGCTGCGTACCATAAGATGTACACGCATCCAGCAGACCATGTGTGGCATAAGCTAAAAACGAAAATAAATAAATCTGGGCAAAAGATAGTTTGGACTTTACCCAGCTAAATCTTATGAAGGGATAAAAAATCATTGCGCAGATCAATGCACCAATAGGGATAAACACCAGCGAATGCGTAAACTGCCGGTGATATTCTAAAAACAGCAATGGATCATGATCTGAATTAATGAATACATCGAGATCAGGTGCCATACCTGCCATTGCACCGATAATCAGCGCACTGACCTGCTTTGATCTATCTCTTGCAAATGACTGGGAAAGGCTGGCACCAAGACTGGCTTGTGATAAAGGATCCATTGATTTTTAAATTAATAGTTATTAAGTAACAAGTTTTTAGTTTAATAAGCTTAAGGCAACTCTGATTGATTATCATAAATCCACACTAGCGCTCGCCTCACTCAACAACAAGCAACATTCAGCCGCCAGTCAAAACCAGATCAGACTATACCAAATTGATTATAGAAAACAGTATATAAGAAAACTATAATATTCTTTGGTTTTATATGGCGACTTACTCATCATGACTGAAAAAGAATTTACCGAAATTTCATTAGTACTGGGACTAACTTTTGGCATTAGCTATATGCTGTTTATCGTTTATAAGCTGGCCGAAGAATCCAATGCCGGTCGCTACGGCATGATGGTTTTATTTGTTGGTTTGGGACTGGGTATCTTTGGATTTGCCGCAAAATATGTTATCAAACTGTACCTTGCCAGCCAGTTAGCTTAAGTGCACCTCTACTGGATCATATATTTTCTCCAGTTACATAAGCTCCATACATATAAACAACTTAGAAATTTTTGCGCAATGGAATATCCATCGGCTGTTTTATGCTGATCGCACCGCGAAGATCACCGATCTTATAATTTCTTGCCTGGTCATGAGGATACACACCATCTAGCTGCGCCTTTACTGCAGGCGGTATCTGCTCATCGCTACCATGACACTTCAGACACACCGATTTAACCACCAATGGTTTCATATATCGAAAATATGACTTGCCTGATTCATCTGTGACTTCGGCCCTGATCATATCTGAATATTGCTCGCCTTTTTCCACACGTGCTTCAAATGAGGCCAGTGTTTCACGTTCCCATTGATCCGGAGAACCGAGTAGTGAGTTACGCGGTTTTGTTGATACCCGTGTAACTCGCCAACCATTTTCCAGCGACATATTGTTCGCGATCACTGGTGCTACTTCTTTACACACTTTGATCGCTTTCACCGGACCATTGGCTTTCATTTCTTTTTTGAGATGGCCGCCAAGCTGTTTTATGAACTGTTGCGCCACCTGCTGTGCGGCTTT
>DAOWFN010000192.1 GCA_030637945.1 Gammaproteobacteria bacterium | reverse complement strand
GCCATCGCGTATCGAAGGTTACCGAAACTTCTGCAATAAACTGTGGAACGCAACACGCTACGTGTTAATGCAGGCCGAAGAAAAGGATAATGGGTTATTAGACGATGGAACAGATAATCCCGACGTGATTTTATCACTGGCTGATCGCTGGATTATCTCACGCCTGCAGCGCGTTGAAGAACGCATCGAACAACACAGTCTTAGCTCACGTCTCGACCTAATGGCACACGACCTGTACGCCTTCGTCTGGGAAGATTATTGCGATTGGTATCTGGAATTATCAAAACCCGTTTTATTCAATGATAAAACACCAGAAAATGAACAACGTGGTACACGCCGCACTTTAGTGCGCGTACTAGAGACCATACTGCGCTTAAACCACCCTGTCATTCCATTCATTACTGAAGAATGCTGGCAATACGTTGCACCTTTAGCTGGCAAATCAGGTGATAGCATCATGTTACAGCCTTACCCTGAATCAGACAGCAACAAGATCGATGACCAGGCAGAAGCTGATCTGGAGTGGGTAAAAACATTTGTCAGTGGTGTACGACGCATCCGCTCCGAGATGGATATCCCTCCTGGAAAACCATTATCCCTGTTGTTACAAAACGCATCTAAAAACGACAAGTCACTTTATGATGACAACCAGACCTTTATTGAAGCCCTCGCCAAAATAGAAAAAAGCGAATGGTTATCTGAAAGCGATGATGCACCAGAATCAGCAACCGCATTAGTTGGCGAAATGAAAATATTAATCCCCCTCGCCGGACTGATCGATAAAGACGCGGAGCTCGCTCGATTAGAAAAAGAGATTGGCAAATTACAGGTTAACGTTGATAAAATAACGGCCAAACTAGTGAACAAAAACTTTGTTGATAAAGCCCCTCCCGCAGTCGTAGAAAAAGAGCGCGAACGTTTAGCTGAAATGACAAAATCGATCGACCAGTTTAAAGAACAGGCAGACAAGATTAAAAAACTTTAAAAACTAGTGATAAGCTTTGAGTTACAAGTTGTAAGTTAAAAGATTAGGATCAACTACCTATAACTTACAACTTATTACTTAAAACTCGCGGTTTATCTCTAAAACCCTTGCAAACTATCAGTATGGCAAGGTATCCTCATGCGACACTTAACTGAAACACTCAAGCGCCATGCAAGCACCTGATAAACGAGAACAGATTCTTCAAACACATGCCAGCCTGATCCTCGCTGTTGTGCAAACGATTCATAATCAGGATTTAAAACCGCATCTAGACACAGTACTGCAACAGTCTGCACAAAATGGCTGGCAGGATTTAGTCAATGTCATTAATAAAATTCTTGCTGGCAACAGAGATCAGTCATTAGTTAATGGCCTGGATGATGAGGACGCTGTAATCATCGATAGCATCTTGCTCGGTTTACAGGATCCAAAAAGCTTACCCAAATCAGAACAGAGTGGCGACGCTACTCAAGCAGCACCGATGTTTGCCAGACTGATCGATGAAGCACGCCGCGGTGACCACAATGCTTTATCCATGCTTGGCTCAATGGCAGAACAGATGTCCAATGCCGGTGGTGATCTAGCCAATCTAAGCGCCGTGATTAAAAACATGATCGATGGTGAACGCGACGTCGACAAACTCTGCACACGGATGGGACCACAAGGTGAATCTTTAATCACGCAGATTCTAAGTGAACTGGCAAAACTCGACAGACATTAAGTTTTTTGCTTTCACTTTCCATCATAAAACAATCATGGTCGATACCAACCAAACGGTTATCCAACAAACAAAAGAATGGGTAGAAGAGATAGTAATTGGTTTAAACCTCTGTCCTTTCGCCGCACAGCCATTCCAGCAGAATACCATTGAATACACCGTAAACAGTGCTGAATCTACAGAGCAGCATTTACATCAGCTAGCAGACTGCTTTGCAAGACTTGATGAATCTGCTGACATAGAAACCAGCCTGTTAATATACCCTGATGCTTATCAGAAGTTCGATGACTATCTGAAACTGCTGGATTATGCTAATCACTTACTGGACGATTTAAATTACACAGGCATCTATCAGATCGCCAGTTTTCACCCGGACTATTGTTTTGAAGGCAGTGCAGACAATGACGCTAGTAATTTTAGCAACCGCTCTCCCTATCCGATGTTGCACCTGATCAGAGAAATCGATCTTGAAAAAGCGATTGCCAGCTACCCGAATATTGAAGACGTCCCGGAAGATAACATAAAGAAACTAAAGAAAATCGGTTACAAGGAAATGCAGGATAAATTAAAAAAGATTACCGCATAAACACACATTCATCATTTATTACATGTTGTCATCCTTCGCTATCGTTCAGGATGACGGGTATAATTTCCAGGCCACCTAATTGCAGGAGAGACCGTGAGCCTTATAACAACTATCGCCATAAGCATCGTTATTCTTTTGCATGTGCTATTTCTTATCCTTGAAATGTTTTTATGGGACACACCATTTGGCCGAAAAACATTTGCTCTGTCAGAAGACTACGCCAAAAAATCCGCACCACTTGCTGCAAACCAGGGGCTGTATAACGGGTTTCTTGCTGCAGGTCTTTTGTGGGGGCTGGTCAGCACGGGAGGCTTTGACGCCCTGATATTTTTTCTTAATTGTATTATTATCGCAGGTATATATGGTGCCATTACAGCGAGTCGTTCCATACTCTGGCTACAGGCACTACCAGCCGCTATAGCCATGGCATTACTT
>DAOWFN010000171.1 GCA_030637945.1 Gammaproteobacteria bacterium | reverse complement strand
GCATAGAACCAGAGTAAATTATTTACTTTTTAATTATAAAGATTTGCCGGAGGGCGTGAGGGGGGTGTTAGTTCTCGAACTAAAATGTCCGTAGAGATATGTGCGGACTCTGAGACATTTTTAAATAAAGGTTCGTAAGATGAAGATTGTATGACCAATGAAGCACTCATGCCCATATCGCAGTTACTTGCACAGGCATCATCACAGCAACAGCATTGTTGATCGACCGCTGTGGACTGATCATGATTCATGTGATTACTGCTTTGGTCTTGTGCCGATTGACCTTGAACCATGGAGTTCATTACTGGCATATCATCCATCTGGCAATGTGTAGACTGTATTGCCATCACACTACGTAATGGTGCGAACATCAATAAAATGATGAGCACGTAGTGAAGTAATTTGTAATGTTTTTGGTTCACAGGTTAATGATAGTCTTTTTTCTTTATGATTCAATAGTTTCTTCAGGTTACAACTTTGTCTGTAACACTTATGAATAGTTCATTCTTAATCATAAAGGCATCTGCTCATCTACAAAAGATCGCGGAACAAGATTCCGCTCCTACAAATGCTGCGCTCGTAGGAGCGGAAAAAATTATCGGAAATGATTTTTCACGCAAGCCCTGAAAGGGTGAAGCATAGGGATATGCTGAATAATCTTGTTCCGCGATTTTTTACAATTTAATCAAACGGGTGATTTAAGATGATGGTCTCATCACGCTCTGGCCCAGTGGAAACGACATCAACCGGAACGCCAACGACTTCTGCCAGACGTTTCAGATAGTTTCTGGCATTCTCTGGCAGGTCATCAAGGCTTTGGGCACCTACTGTCGATTCACTCCAGCCTGGCATTGACTCATACACTGATTCACATTGCTCGATGGCGTCTGCACCTAATGGTGGCATGTGCAGGTCTTCGCCCTGGTAATTATAACTGTTACATATCTTGATCGTTTCCAGACCATCCAGCACGTCTAATTTGGTAATACACAAACCAGTCAGGCTGTTGATCTGTGCTGCTCGGCGCAGTGCAACTGCATCAAACCAGCCACAACGGCGATCACGGCCTGTGGTTGCACCGACTTCATGACCGACTGTTGCCAGATGCTGACCGATGCTCGGATCATCTTTATCACCGTCAAACAGTTCTGTAGGGAAAGGCCCTGCACCTACACGTGTCGTGTAAGCTTTTGTGATGCCCAGAATGTAATCCAGGTCTTTAGGACCGATACCACTGCCCGTACAGGCACCGCCAGCAGTCGTATTTGAAGAAGTAACAAAAGGATAGGTACCCTGATCGATATCGAGCAAGGTGCCTTGTGCACCTTCAAACATGATGCTCTTACCTTGTTTACGATAGCCATCGATCGCGCCGGGCACATCGGCTATCAGTGACAACAGTTTGTCTCGATAAGAAAGCACGCCATCGAGCACTGTCTGGTAATCCACTTCATCCTGTTTGAAATAATTTTTCAGCGTGAAGTTATGGTATTCCATCACACCTTTTAGTTTCTCTTTAAACGCTTCAAGGTCTTTCAGATCTGCGAGGCGAATACCGCGGCGCGAAACTTTGTCTTCATAACAAGGGCCAATACCACGACCGGTCGTACCGATTGCAGCTTTACCTCGAGCGATCTCGCGCGCCTGGTCCAGTGCGATGTGATAAGGAAGAATTAACGGACAGGCTTCAGAGATACCGATACGTTCGCTTGCAGGTATGCCACGCGCTTCGAGCTCACCCAGCTCTTTGAACAATGCATCGGGTGATAACACTACACCGTTGCCAATTAAACACATTACGTTGTCACGCAATATGCCTGACGGAATCAGATGCAAGACTGTTTTTTCATCACCTATGACCAGTGTGTGCCCGGCATTATGTCCGCCTTGAAAACGAACTACGGCAGCTGCACGATCTGTTAACAGATCAACAATTTTACCTTTACCCTCATCTCCCCATTGGCTTCCGAGTACGACTACATTTTTTGACATGGTTAAACCTTAAATTTATATATTAATTTTTTATGCGCTATTAATTTCTGTCATCCTGAACGATAGTGAAGGATGACAGTATTATTACTTAATTTTTCACGACCCACAGTCCGTCGATCAAACACAGGCTCTTATTACAACCCATCGCGCTAGCATCAGTTTCCTGACCTGGCAACTGCTCGATAACAATTTGCCCTTGCGCACGTAATTCAGCAATCTTTTCTCTTAAACTCTGATCATCATCCGATGGCGCGAATATCTTTTCTGTCACATCAAACCGTTTTTTCGATAACTGGTTTAATACTTTTAAATCCGTACTAAAGCCGGTCGCTGCCCTGGCTCGACCGAAGACTTTACCGATATCATCGTAACGTCCTCCGCGTGCGATAGCTTGGCCGAGTTGTGGTACAAACGCTGCAAACACAACGCCTGTTTTATAGTGATAACCCTGTAATTCCGATAGATCAAAATGTACCTTGATGTCACCATAACGTTGCCACATCAGCTCGGCTGTCTTTTCGAGATAATCTATCGCATCGATAACAGCGGCATCTGCATCAGCCAGTAACATCCTGGCTTTTACAAAAATTTCTTTGCCGCCATTTAATGAAGGCAATCCAGACAACATGGTTTTCATGCCATCATCCAGGTCCAGTGTATCTAATAAGGTGTTTATCTCAGGAATGGCTTTACGTTGCAACATATCAAACAGCTGGCTTTCAACCTCCTTTGATAGACCCGCCTGTTTCGCTAATCCACGGTAAATATCGACGTTACCTATATCCAGATATATGTCGTTAATATCAAGCGCAGAAAACGTTTGCAGCATTAAGCCAATAACTTCAACTTCTGACTCCACACCCGCATGCCCATATAACTCCGCGCCAACCTGTAAAGGACTACGGCTATCGCCGATGCTTTCTGGAAGAGTATGCAATACCGTTCCGATATAACATAAACGAGTTGGCACATCACGTTGCAACTGATGCGCGTCGATACGCGCGACCTGTGGCGTCATATCAGCTCGAAGACCCAATGTTCGACCAGACAGCTGATCGACCAGCTTAAAGGTCTGCAGATCCAGGTCATGGCCGGTGCCAGTTAATAACGATTCGATGAAATCAATGGTTGGCGGTATGACCAGTTCATATCCCCAGGTAGCATATATATCGAGCAACAGACGACGCATAGATTCAAATCTTGCCGCTTGCTCAGGCAAAATCTCATCTATACCTTCCGGTAATATCCAGTGTTGTTTCGTCGTCATATTATTGTTATTAAGCCAGATTATCGCATCAGGTAAAGAATAATCACGCCTGCCATCATGCTGATGAATCCCAGACCTCTCAAAACACCATCAGGTAATTGAGCTGCCTGCGACATAGCATCGCGCCAGCTTTTTGGACTTATAAAAGGCAACATGCCTTCTATCACAAGCACCAGTGCGAGCGCAGGAATAATGTGTTCCCACATCGATTATTTTTTCTTACCAGACGGATCTTTGAAGTAGCGGAAATAATCTGAATCCGGTTGCAGCAAAATCACATCACCTGCGCTAGAAAAGTTCTTAGTATAAGCCGTCAGGCTACGAGTAAACTTATAAAACTCTCTATCTTTATTATAGGCTTCAGCGTATATCTCCGTTGCTTTGGCATCACCTTCACCACGAGCGATTTCAGAATCACGGTAGGCCTCTGCAACTAAAATGCTGCGCTGACGATCAGCATCCGCCTGGATACGCTCCGAGGCTTCGTGACCTTTTGAACGAAAATCACGCGCCTCACGTTCACGCTCTGCACGCATACGCTGGTAGACCGAATTACTGACACGTTCAGGATAATCGACTTTTTTGACGCGGACATCAATTACCGAAATACCTAATGTTTTAGCTCTCTCTGATGCCTGCTGAGTCATCAGACTCATGATCTGCGTACGGTCGCCAGAGATGATCTCCTGAATGGTTCGCTTACCAAACTCATCACGCAGACCGTTGTTAATGTTTTCGTACAATAACCGACCAGCAGTAAGTTCATCACCTTGTGTGGTTTTATAATATTGAACCACGTCAGTAATACGCCACTTAACGTAAGAGTCAACGATTAAGTCTTTCTTTTCCTGTGTAAGAAAACGTTCAGGTCTCTGGTCAATGGTTAAGATTCGATTATCAAATTTTTTGACGTTATTAACAAACGGTATCTTAAAATGAATACCCGGCTCATAATCAGATTCGATGATTTCACCGAATTGAAACAATATCGCTTCCTGGCGTTCATCGACAGTAAACACTGACGCCCATGTCAGTAACGCGACTAGAGGAACAATAATTTTTAAACTGTTAGCTACCATTATCGTACTCCTCTTGAACGTAGACCTTCTTTAGCGCGCTGATTACTTTTGTCAGCGCCACGCTGCTGGATATCTCTTAATATATCAGCCGCCTGTTGCTGGCTGGTTGTCGTGGTTGACGTCGGACGATCCATTAATTTATCCAGCGGTAGATAAAGCAGGTTATTACCCCCTTCAACATCGACCATTACTTTGGAACTGTTACTGAGAACCGATTCCATCATATCGATATATAAACGTTCACGAGTAATCTCTGGCGCTTTCTTATATTCTTTTAATAGTTGTTTAAAACGCATCGCTTCACCCTCGGCCCTGGCGATCACTTCATTTTTATAGGCTTCCGCTTCCTCACGCATACGCGCTGCTGCACCGCGTGATTTTGGAATCACTTCGTTACGATAGGCTTCTGCTTCGTTTTTGAAACGTTCTTCATCCTCACGTGCCCGCGTTACGTCATCAAATGCATCCTTAACCGCTTCAGGTGGTTTTGCGCTTTGAATATTCACTTTAAAGATGATTAAACCTGTTTGATAATTATTCACAATGTCCTGAATAATTTCTTTAACCTGAATGGCAATTTCACCACGTCCTTCTGTGATGACATAATCCATCTTGCTGCGACCGATACTTTGACGCAACGCACTCTCTGTTACCTGTGACAGAGATATTTCAGGATTTCTTACATTGAGCAGATATTTTTCTGCATCATCGATCTGATATTGAACTGTCCCCAGAATATCAACGATATTTTCATCCTGCGTCAACATGGTGGAATCTAATGGAATCGTGTAAACCTTGGTTACATCAACTTTTTCCACACTTTCGATCGGTGTAGGCAAATGCCAGTGCAAACCTTTCTGTGTAGTGTCGACATGCTCGCCAAAACGGAACACGACACCGCGCTCCGCCTCTTCGACTTTATAGAAACCTGTTGCCATCCAGAAAACGAGCAGGATAGCTACGACTATACCAACACCAATACCAAAACCACCAGCTGATGGTCCGGCACTACCACTGCCAGAACCGCCACCTTTGCCACCAAACAGGCTGCCAAATTTTTTCTGTAGATTTTTAAATACTTCATCCAGATCAGGCGGCCCCTGTTTACCACGATTCCCCCGATTGCTACTCCAGGGATCCTTATCGCCGTTACCGCCAGGTTCATTCCATGCCATGTCGTGCTTATTATTGTCTTGCTCTCGCATATTAAGTTTCCAAAATTCACTAATTAATTATGGTATTTATACAACACCTGCAATCGCGCCATTCTACCTGAATATTTGTGCTTTAAAAGCTTTTTACCGCAGAGACTCGGTAAATACGTTTTTAATTAAACGGGCTTATAAAGCATCGATTCCAATGGAATTTTCTCTCGCGACTCAAACTGGTTTAAAACTCGGCGAGATATGCTGATTTGCAACAAAAAACGACCTTCTTCATCAATCGTTTCATTCCGAATTGCGCCAATTTCAAATAGTTTTGCTCGTACACGGGCATCAGCTGGTGGTAGGGTCAGCCTGCCCTCTACCATCTGCTCTCTAAACATATCGATGAGCGTTTGTTTCAATAAATCAATGCCTTCCCCTGATTCAACAGACAGCCAGATACGTTTCGCGTGGCCCGCGTCATCAAAGTCAATTCTTGGCGTCACACCCGTCAGGTCG
>DAOWFN010000083.1 GCA_030637945.1 Gammaproteobacteria bacterium | reverse complement strand
TATCCATGGGCATTTATCGCATTTATTGTGGCATTCATTCTTTTGGCTATATGGTTGTTGCCAAAATTATGGCATGTAATAAAAAGAATCATCGCAACGGTTCGTGGCTGGTTTGGTAGTAAGCCTGAAATCAAAGAAGGGGATGGGCCAGAGAATAATATTATTGAGAATTTGATTGAATCAAAAACAAAATCCAGGGAATGAATAAATTTGAATATGTAATTTCTGCTTCTAGATATCTTGTTTCTACATATAGAAATAAGATATCTAGTGCCATTAACAATAGGCATATATATTAATGCCGTCTAACTGTAATTAGATATTACGAATAAGACCGCAGTCCAGAAAATATCATTCGGTTCCGAAGGAAATTGAAACAAATTTAAAACCTATTACTAATCCTATAATTACGCATGAAAAAATTGACAAAGAATACAAATAATAAATACGCCTTGTGTAGTAAAAAAGTATGGGCCATCTATGCCCTTATCACGGTTGCCATAATGATTGTATTGGCAACATTCGTAGCACAAGATAATGAAGAAAGGCTGTTCTATTCATTGATGACAGCGGCTGCATCTTACGTGTTTCGTCCAACGGATAAAACCATCAGTAAGTATGTTTTACGACTGTTTGGTGTTTCACCTCCGGAAGAGTCGGATGTAAATGAGTGATTTATACCTACAAACCGTTCGTGTGGGAATTTCACTATACTGCGCTTCGTGGGTAAGACCAGTTCAATAAAGGTAATTAATATGAATAATGAAAAAGACAATCTTGTTGAGCCGGGTCATGATTTAACTAAAAAGCATGATGATCCTTTTATTGAATTTTTACATCGCATTATACGTTTTGCTGTAAAAGTATTAGCGGTGCTAATGGTGTTAGTGATAGTTTGGGGCATAGGAGATGTTATTTATGTATTATACCAGCGCATTACTTCCCCTCCATTTTTGCTTCTAAGTATCAATGACATTCTTGCAACGTTTGGTGCATTTCTTGCCGTACTGATAGCGATTGAAATTTTTATAAATATTTCAATGTACTTAAAAACTAATGTTATTCCAGTCAGGTTGGTAGTTGCTACAGCCTTGATGGCTATCTCACGTAAAGTAATTATTTTTGATTTCGAAAGGATAACGCCGCCATTTATACTTGCAACTGCAGCAGTTGTATTAGCACTTGGAATTACGTATTGGCTTATTTCAAAACAAACCTGACAAGGTGAATCCAGCGGTCGGAAAAAAGTGCCGCCGCTGATTTGTGACGTTAGATAAATTTAAGGGTAAAAATATGAAAATAATTAATATAAAACTCCCGCTTTTTCTTGTACTGATATTTGCTGTTTTAATATTAGGCTGTGCAGGGCAGCAAACCAGAACTAAAAGTAGTGTTGTTGACTATTTATATCCAAGAGGCTCAGAAGTAATAATTAAGCCTTCTGTGCCTACACTAAAGTTGCCACTTAAAGTCGGTATCGCTTTTGTGCCAGAACAGGAAACAAGAAGTCGAGGTCGTAACGTGTGGACAGGTGTCGTAGGGAGCGGCGCTGCACTTACGTCAGCAACAAAAACTAAACTTCTTGATAAGGTGGCGAGTAACTTTAGGCAGCTTGAGTTTGTTAGTGATATTGAAGTTATTCCTTCTGAGTACTTAACAGCTAATGGCGGATTTTCAAACCTGGAGCAGATTCAAACAATGTATGGCATTGATGTGATCGCCCTGGTTTCATATGATCAGGTCCAGTTTACTGACGAAGGGTTTTTGTCATTAACATATTGGACAATAGTAGGCGCTTATATCGTATCAGGAGAGAAAAATGATACGAGTACAATGTTAGATACAGTTGTATACGATATAAAAAGCAAAAAAATGCTTTTTCGAGCACCGGGAACAAGTGTAGTAAAAGGTAGCGCTACCCCTGTTAATCTTAGCGAAGAACTTAGGGCCGATAGTGTTGAAGGTTTCAATCTTGCTGCAGATGAGATGACTGAAAATCTGAAAACACAGCTTGATAGTTTTAAAGAGAAAATAAAAAGAGATCCAGAGCAGGTTAAAATTGTTCACAGTGAAGGTTATTCAGGCGGTTTTGGTATGGGCGTTATCAGCGTATATGAACTGGCAATATTATTACTTATTGCGGCCGCTAAAAGAAATCTAACAAATAGTTCAAGCGAACGAAATAAAAAGGGATGGAGGGGTTAAAAAATAGCTCTTCTGAGCTCTTTTAATCACCCCTGATTCAAATCGGTAAACAAAAAATCTGGAGTTGCCATTAATGAACTTTAACCATTATATTTTATGCTTTTCTATTATCTGCTTACCCTCATGTGCATGGGTGGAAACCACTAAGGAAGGCAAGGAAGTTTCTCTAGTAAAACTATTTAATGTTAGTAATTGTTCAAAACTGGGCACGACAAATGTTAGCGTCACTCATAAAATAGGCATCATTACCCGCGGTGATGAAACCGTCACAGAAGAACTTGTCATTGTTGCAAAGAATAGTGCAGCTAAACGCGGTGGAGATTCTATCGTCGCCAATGGTCCAGTCGTTGAGGGGAAAATGAGTTTTGACATTTACAAATGCGGCAAATAATTTATGCCAGGTAAATCTGATCCTTTTTAGTTTTAATAACAAAAACCTTTTTACTACATAATCGTAATTAACGGAGGAAAACTTATGATTACTTTTACTACCCATTACCGAATACTATTTGCATTTGTACTAGCGATACTTCTTGGTACAGGCTGCTCTGATCAAGGTACCGCAACACCACCGGAACCTGAGTCAACTGATGCAGCGGCAGTAGAGCAGCAGGCGTCTGAACCTGTTGAAGCACCCGTAGTAACGTCCCCGGTAACAGCAGCTCCTGAACCTGTGATAGAGGTACAGACTGCTGATGTTCAAGAAGCGCAAGAAGCTCCTGTATCTGCAGAAGATAATTCATCATCCAGTCAGGCAGCCTCGGCGGATGGTCAAAAAATCTACAAGGCATCCTGTCAGGCATGTCATGCAAATGGTGTTGCAGGCTCACCTAAACTTGGAGACAAGGAGGCATGGGCGCCGCGCATAGCCAAGGGTAATGACGAACTGTTTTCATCGGTTAAGAACGGCCTCAAAGCCATGCCGCCTAAAGGTGCATGCATGACCTGTAGTGACGATGATCTACGTGCAGCGATGGAATACATGATTCAGCAGGGCTCGTGATTCTTCGTGTGAGAGGGGATGAAGGGCTTAAATTGATTAATTTATAAATGTGGTTAAATAAAAATCCCTTCGTTCCTTTGAGCAACCAGGGTGGGCCAGTGGCACGGGGCTCGCTAAAATGCTCTTTACCCATCGAGTGGACTCTGTTCTAATATTTGTATGAATATGAATGAAATATCCCGGGATATTACCCAGGTATTAGATCGTTATGCATTGCCGATAACCGCAGCTCTGCTGGTATTTGCCATCATTATTTTTCTGAACCGGAGAAATATTAAAGATGCCTGGTTGAATGTAAAAACCCGTCGTTGTCTCAATAAACTGGGATATAAACAGATTGCTAATTTTAAGTGCCCGGATGGTCTGGGGCATCATTTCATCATCGATCGGCTGATCTTGCGTAAGGATGGTATCTCTCTGCTGTTGTACAAACCTTACCCTGGAAAAATCTTTTGCGCCGATAAAATTAATGACTGGACGCAGATGTTGGGAATGAAAAGTTATCGGTTTAAAAACCCGCTTTATGATCTTGAACACCAGATCAAAGCAGTTTCAGCCTGCGTGTCTAAAGTGCCAGTGAATGGTTTTTTGTTTTTCGATCATCTGACTGAATTTCCTAAAGGTCATCCTGATCGTATTATTTATCTGGAAAATATGCCGCAAGAACTCAAACGTATTAAGCGTGATGAAGTAGATGCTTCCGTCATGTCTGCCTGGGATAATCTTCTGCTTATGGCAAAAGGTTAAGCTGATTTTTTTACAGCCTAAGGCCGCAGACCAGTTTGTTTTAGCCATAAACCCGTTTCGGCATTATCTCTCTCAGGTTCGCTGACCAGTTCAAGATATGTTCTCCTGAAGCCAGGGTCGGTTGTACGACTGAATCGATTTGCGGTGTTAAATCTTTTATAGCGATTTTTACCATGGCGGGTTTATTGCCGTAACTGACGATGAAATATTTCTTATTCAGGGTCTGGCCTATGCCACGTGGATTTTCGAAACCATAAGCTTTTATAATTTTTTTATCTTTGATCGACCAGAAGGTTAGTAAGTTTGCTTCCGGGTGTGTAACGGCCGCGATCGCCTGTCGTTGATCTGTTGCTATGCTCAGTGCTTCACCGGTCATACGTTTGATGACAACATCGGGTTCAGTCATGGTTGAGACGGGATCGTTTTGTTGGCGAAAACTCACGCCGCCTGACTGGGTCTTGTTCTGTGTATCAATTGGTGCAGAGGCGATGATCAGGTCGCCATCGTCGGTTATTTTGAAGTGGCCACAGTTTAAACTGTCATCATCCAGTTTGATCCGTTCGATTAATTTTTCTGATTGTAGATCGATAGCAACCAGTGACGGCTGGTGAAAACCTGATTCTGATTTTTCAGTGTTACTTACAGTTAATATATTATTTTTGCTTAGCTGGCAGTGATGTGGTGAAAGCCCCAGCGTGGGTAGCTGGTGTGTTGCCTCAAACGTTTTTGTGTTACGAATGGTTATGCTGCCCTGATGATTGTCTTTATTTTTTTCCAGGCAATAAATGATGCTGCCGTCTTTACTGAAGCTGGCATGTCCTGAGAACAGCTGGTTATTCTCTGAATGCAGGGTGCGGGTAACTTCTTGTGTTTGCAGATCTATCTCACAGGCGATGCTGCCATCTTTTTCAAAGCAGAAAATACGATATTTGTTGTTCGGATCGATATTGATGCCATGCGGGAGAAACGGTGTATTGATGACCCTTTTTTCCTGTTGCGTCAGATTGATAATGATCAATGCGTGCTGTGTTTTTCCATCGCCGTTCAGGCTGCCGCCGGAGAGCAGGATATCTTCATCAGGGTTGAAAAATTTTTTATGTGAGCAGGCGATGAGGCTGTTAGCTATCAGACCGGCGGGGATGATCTTAAGAAAATGACGGCGATTTAGGGACATGATTCAATACACGGTGGTGAATTTTATTAATAAAACATAGCTTACAAAAAATAGTAGTATGCTGCTTATTGATTTTATTGATACCGGCATTTTAATTTTTGTAGTAGAACTCATGGCTTTTTCATGCAAAGCTCTCGAAACTTGTTTTGTCGTTGTTTGTTTGAGGATATGTAATGCAGTCTGGCCCTAGAGAAATAGTCACCCCGTTCCGTCCGATCCCATTGGATATCCCCGAGGGTATGGCGAGTAATGAGTTTTTTAATAGTACCGAGAACTTAAACGATCTTGAGCACAATAACGGTCTATTAAAGAATCCGGAAGATTTGCTGCTTTATCGTAAAGCGCTGGGCCACACTAATGAATTTGACACATCTATCATCTACAACACATCCAAGTCGATATTAGATCCGCTGGGTCGACCGGTGCGTCGTACACAGGTGCCTGAGGAGACTAAACATTCCTGGAATCGCATGAATCAGATCATTATTGATTACATGCTTGAGAAGTATCCGGACCCTGATGAAGCGTTAATCCTTGCTGGTGAGGCGAGCCTCGATGCTACGTGGCCGTTAACATCGCCTGGTGTGCCCAGTATTCGGATGTTGCACAACCATTTTATGGTGTTTGATAAACAGGTGTTGCGCAACGCCGAGTTTGCAGATCACGATAACCCCAATCTTACCGATGGCGGCCAGCACAGTTTATTTCAGGCTTATATGGGCGATGTTTATAGTGATTTTTTTGCATCACTGGATTTTGATATTTTAAACCAGGTCAGTAAGGATTCGTCCAAGATCGAATTGACTGGTTATCCGCAGGGCTTACCGAGTTGGAAGATTCGCGGCGGCGCAGAGGCTTTAAAAGATATTAATTTCTGGAAGGAATACGACCAGATATTGAAAGGTTTTATCGATTTCTACCGTGCCTTTTTCACCCAGGTTTCGACGCGCAACGCACCTGTTCCTGCGGATGCTTATTTTCCGCAACAGGTCGAGAGCATCTTGCTGTTTAATAATTGTTTTATGAGTTCTGCCAAGAAGGTAAGGGACCTGTGTGTGATAGATGCAAAATATGCGAATCTGATACGTTGGCAGCCAGCTTTTAAACAGCTGATCTATAGAAATGATGAAGGTGACCTGATCGTAACGATCAGCCAGAACTCCATCGGTAATGCGATTACTGAATTATTGGGTGTCGTGGTTAAACGCGTGCCGGATGCGGCAGCGTACGAGGCGGTTGAGCCTGCGCTGATCGAACGTTTGTTAGAAGTGCGGGAGAGGCTAATTGATGCTGACCTGGGTGAGGGCATAGAAACGCCTTACTGGTCTGCATAAAGGGGCATAGTTTTTGCCCTGCATCTTTTTGCACTATACTCCTTGACATGAAAACTTCGAAACAAATCATTTCTGCCGGTTATGGCTGCGAGGATGTTGATCCCAGGGGTTTTGTTAGCCTGATGGATTTATATGAGAATAATTACCTGCGTTTGCGCAGGCTAATTCCTGATGTGTCTGCATTGCCAAATAATTCGATATCTCATCTGCCGGGTTGTTTGAGCCTGCATATGACTGTGCTGGAACGGACTAAATTCACCACTACCCTGTATCTGACATACTACTTCGAGGAAAGTGCGAAGAGCGTCGCTGAGCCCGCTCTGACGATACGCTTGTATCATGACGCGCATCAGGTTGAAGTGCTGACGGGACATCTCCAGCATGGGCGCAAGCAATACGACCATATTCCAGAAAAAGCCATCAAGATCAAGTGGAAGTTAAACCGTTTTTTGTATAAATGGCTGGGGTACTGTCTGTATCTTGGGCATCATTTTCCTGAGGATGAACATCGGATTTTAGATGAATCGAGGAAGGGGGATAATCTGATTGATTTATCCGCATTAATTGTGCCTGGCAAAGCGTGATACTGTAGGTGCGAAAAAATTGTCAGGAACAATTTTTCACGTAAGCCACGTAGTGCTTCTACATGGATGTAGATGTTAGGGCAACGCAGGAGCGGTTGCCGAGTGAAGCATACGGACATGCTGAATAATTCATTCGCACGAACATATTCAATGTTTATGCCTGATTCCCATCTAACCACTGTAGTGTGGGGAATCACTTAATATTTTCTTTTGTTTAATCACCGTCTGGCTTATATTAATAGATGCTCGTGCGAATGAATTCGCACCTACCTTGAAGCATGGTCACGTCCTGTTGTGGCTTTACTCAAATCGTCCTAAATTAATCCCGATTAAAGGTGCGTGAAAGCGCCTGTTGTGTTAGTATCAGGCACTTGATAAGACGCATTTTAATGCGCTATTTTTTTGCCAGAAATACAATCCTGGTAGTGACTTTCTGGGTGGCTCGAACGGCCGATAAATGGAACCTGATATACATCTCTAAATGACTGAATTTGCAAAAGAAATATCCCCGGTAAATCTCGAAGACGAAATGCGTCAATCCTATCTGGATTACGCCATGAGTGTTATTGTCGGGCGTGCTTTACCAGATGTTAGAGATGGCCTGAAACCCGTACATCGTCGTGTGCTTTATGCCATGAGTGTCCTGGGTAACGATTACAATAAACCTTACAAAAAATCCGCCCGTGTTGTCGGCGACGTTATCGGTAAATATCACCCGCACGGCGATACTGCGGTTTACGACACCATCGTTCGTATGGCGCAGCCATTCTCATTACGCTACATGCTGGTCGATGGCCAGGGCAACTTTGGTTCGGTCGATGGTGATGCACCAGCGGCGATGCGTTATACCGAAGTACGTATGGCAAAAATTGCACATGAATTGCTCGCCGATCTAGACAAAGAAACGGTTGATTTTGCGGAAAACTACGACGGTTCTGAATCAGAGCCAGTGGTTATGCCTACACGCGTGCCAAACATGCTGGTGAATGGTTCTACTGGTATTGCCGTGGGTATGGCGACCAATATGCCGCCACACAACCTCGGTGAAGTGATCAGCGCCTGCCTGGCCTTGATCGATAACCCTGAGATGTCGATAGATGAGTTGATGGAGCATATACCGGCACCTGATCTGCCGACTGCTGCATTTATCAATGGAGTGAAAGGTATTCGCCAGGCATACAAGACTGGACGCGGTCGCATGATTATGCGTGCGCGTGCTGAGATTGTAGAGGACAAGAAGGGCAAACAGTCGATCATTGTTTCAGAGATTCCCTATCAGGTTAATAAAGCGCGTTTGATCGAACGTATTGCTGAGCTTGTTAAAGAAAAACGCATCGAAGGTATATCAGCACTGCGCGATGAATCTGATAAAGATGGTATGCGCATCGTTGTGGAGGTAAAACGTGGCGAAGTCGCCGACGTGCTGCTCAATAATTTATTTTCCCAGACATCTATGCAGAGTTCGTTCGGTATCAATATGGTGGCGCTGGTCGAAGGTCAGCCGCAATTATTGAACCTGAAGCAGATCCTGGATGCATTCCTGCGTCATCGTCGTGAAGTTGTTACACGACGTACCATTTATGAATTACGTAAAGCACGTGCCCGAGCACATGTTTTGGAAGGACTGGCTGTGGCGTTGGCAAATATCGACGAAGTCATCGATATGATTAAAAAATCAGCCAATCCTGCTGAAGCGAAAGCAGGTTTGTTGAACAGGATTTGGCCTGCAGCAAATGTTGTCGACATGATATCTCGTGCCACGGCAGATGCCGACATTAGTGCTTCACGCCCTGAAGACCTGGATCCGCAGTTTGGTCTGAAAGATGACGGTTATCACCTCTCAGAAGTACAGGCGCAAGCCATCCTTGATTTGAAACTGCATCGTTTGACCGGGCTTGAACAAGATAAGATCGTTAATGAATTCCAGCAGATACTCGATGTTATAAAGGCTTTGATTGAAATCCTGTCCAACCCGGAGCGATTACTGGAAGTTATCCGTGAAGAGCTGGAAGAGATTCGTGATAACTACGCGGATAAGCGTCGCAGCGAGATCATGCAGGATGAGCTTGATTTCGATATGGAAGACCTGATTACCGAGGAAGATGTCGTAGTGACTTTCTCTCATGAAGGTTATGCCAAGTCGCAACAGCTGGATGTATACAATACGCAGCGTCGCGGTGGTCGTGGTAAGTCTGCGACTTCGATGAAAACAGAAGATTTTATCGACAAATTATTTGTTGCCAATACACACGATACGCTGCTTTGTTTCTCCAGCAGTGGAAAAGTGTACTGGTTAAAAGTGTATCAGTTGCCGATGGCGGGTCGTGGTTCACGCGGTAAACCAATAATCAATCTTCTTCCACTGGAAGAAGGTGAGCGCATCAATGCAGTGATGCCTGTCCGTGAATACGATGAAAATCTGTTTGTCTTTATGGCGACTAGCTCAGGTACGGTGAAGAAAACAGCACTGTCTAATTTCTCTCGCCCAAGAGCGTCGGGCATCAAAGCGATCGAATTCCGTGATAATGACAAGTTAGTTGATGTCGTTATTACCAACGGCAGTGACCACATCATGTTGCTGGCGGACTCTGGCAAGTCTGTGCGTTTCTCTGAAACCGATGTGCGTGCTATGGGTCGTACAGCCGGTGGTGTTCGTGGTATCAGAATTTCTGAGGGCCAGGAAGTCATTGCCATGATCAAAGTTGAAGAAGGTGGTTCTATACTAACCTCAACTGAGAACGGTTATGGCAAACGTACTAATGTTGGTGATTATCCGCTAAAAGGTCGCGGTGGTCAGGGTGTTATTTCTATCAAGACGAATGAGCGTAACGGAAAAATTGTCGGCGCGGTTCAGGTACAAAATGACGATGAAATAATGATGATTACTGACAACGGTACCCTGGTGCGTATCGCCATCAGTGATGTTAGTGAGATGGGTCGCAATACGCAGGGCGTACGTCTTATTCGATTGACCAAAGGCGAGAAGCTGGTGGAAATCGAAAAGATAGAAGTGCTGTCTAACGGCGAAAGCAGTGGTGATGAAAATACGGTTGAAGGCGACGATAATGCAAGTGAGTCACCTGATGATACGACCTCTGAAGAATAGTTAAACACCTGTAGGAGCGGACTGCTTTAATCGTACCAGTGTTCCGCGACCGGCTATTATATGCTGACCGATCGCGGAACACGCTATTATCAAGGCAGTCCGCTCTCACATATATAAATATCAATAAGTTATAGTATAAATTTAACCTAAAATCTAACGTAAAAAATCATATGAGCAGAGTATTTAATTTTAGTGCTGGTCCGGCCGCGCTACCGACAGAAGTTTTAGAGCAAGCACAGGCAGAGATGCTGGACTGGAACGGTTCAGGCATGTCTGTTATGGAGATGAGTCATCGCGGTAAAGACTATATGTCTATTGCAGCGAAAGCAGAAGCTGATCTACGTGAGCTGATGAACATACCTGATAACTATAAAGTGTTATTCGTACAAGGTGGTGCAAGCAGTCAATTCGCAATGGTGCCAATCAATTTACTTAACGGCAAAAAATCTGCAGATTATTTACTGACAGGCCAATGGTCTAAAAAGGCTGTGGCAGAAGCGAAACGTTACTGTGATGTAAACCTTGTTGCTGATACTACAGACAGTAAATTTACAACGGTGCCAGATGAAGCCGGTTTGAATTTTGATCCTGATGCTGCGTATGTGCATTACACGCCGAATGAGACCATCGTCGGTGTCGAGTTTGACTACGTTCCGGATACCGGCGATGTGCCGTTGGTCGCAGATATGTCATCAACTATCTTGTCTCGTGCCATCGATGTTTCTAAATTTGGAGTGATCTACGCAGGCGCACAAAAAAATATTGGTCCAGCAGGTTTAACGATCGTTATCGTGCGTGAAGACCTTATCGGCAATGCAGATCCAAACATGCCTGTTATGTTTGACTATAAAACATTTTCTGAAAATGAATCGATGTATAACACACCGCCAACCTACTGTTGGTATCTCGCAGGCCTGGTTTTTGCCTGGGGTTTAAAACAGGGTGGCATGTCTGCGATCGAAGCAGTTAATAAACGTAAGGCTGAAAAACTATATCAGGCTATCGACGATTCAGCCTTCTATAGTAATCCTGTTGAGCTTAATTGCCGCTCGTGGATGAACGTTCCGTTCATACTGGAAAATGCTGATCTAGATGCAGCTTTTATCGAACAGGCAGCGGCTAAAGGCCTGATGACATTAAAGGGGCACCGTTCAGTCGGTGGTATGCGTGCCAGTATATACAATGCAATGCCTGAAGCAGGTGTGGATGCGTTGATCGCGTTCATGCAGGATTTTGATAAAGCAAATACATAAAATATGTTGTAAATTTTTCTCCCCGCACTCCTGTGTGGGAACGAGAAATAAGTTTGTTGCTGTCATCCTGAGCGTTAGCGATGGATCTTGCCAGAACCGGTTTAATGCTCCAGGCGTAAGATCCTTCACTGTCGTCCAGGATGACAAAATAAAAAATAATTAAATAATACAGAAACTGGATAGACAAATGTTTAACATCAAAACCATCAATAATATTTCGGACAAAGGATTAAACCGCTTACCGGCAGAAAATTTTTCTGTAAGTCCAGAAGCTGATAATCCTGATGCAATTATTTTGCGTTCGCAAAATCTACATGATATGGAAATCCCACCGAACCTGAAAGTTGTTGGCCGTGCGGGTGCCGGTACTAACAACGTTCCGGTAGCTGACCTTGGTGAGAAAGGTGTCGTTGTATTTAATGCACCGGGTGCTAATGCTAATGCGGTAAAAGAGTTAGTTATCGCAGGTATGTTGTTGGCATGTAGAAACATCTGTCAGGCGTGGCAATATGCTGCAAATGTTGAGGGTAGCGATGAAGAACAAAATAAAGCCGTAGAAGCCGGCAAGAAAAAATATGTTGGTTACGAATTACCTGGCCGTACTTTAGGTGTTATTGGGCTAGGTGCGATCGGTGTAGAAATTGCCAATGTTGCCGTTGCGCTCGGTATGCGTGTGGTTGGTTTTGACCCGACTATTACAGTAAAAAGTGCATGGAAGATGTCTTCTGATGTAGAGGAGATGGAAAACATTGAGCAGTTGCTTAAAGAAGCAGATTTTGTGACTTTCCATGTGCCATTGGTCGATGCAACAAAAGATTTATTAAATGCTGAGCGTATC